>NZ_JBBUKT010000014.1 GCF_038066715.1 Luteolibacter sp. Y139
TCCAAGGCATGGCTTGCTCCTCTCCGGAGGTGTAAACCATGTCCCCGAACACCTGTTAACGATGTACCCGGTCTATACAGGCCCGCGCACCCAGCCTCAGCCCTGCGGCTCGCCGTTCGGGAAGATCCCTTGGATCGGCGTCTCGACGTGCTTGTCGATCCACGAATCGAGCGCGGCCTTCATCACCTCCAGCACTTCCGGCCGGCCGCTGGAAAGATCGCTGCGGCAATCGGGATCGGTATCGAGATGGAAGAGCCCGTAGTGGCGGTCGCCCGACTTGGTCGGCGTCGCCACCACCTTCCAGTGGCGGGTGCGCAGAACCCGCTGCTTGGATGAAACCACGGCGTCATCCCACTTCTCCGGCAGGACGAAGTGGTAGTCGTAGTCGCGATCGATCGTGACCATTTCATCCATCGGCAGAATCGGCGGCCGCTCAACGCCCGGCACGCGAAACAGGATGTAAGGAAAGCTCGTCTCGCCGTAGAATGGCAGGTCGAGCGGCGCATCCTTGCCACTCATCCAACCTGCGAGGCTGTGGCCTTCCCAGTTGGCAGGCTTTCCGATGCCCACAAGGTCTAACAAGGTCGGCGCGAGATCGATGGTCCGGATCTGCTCCGGCACCGACTTGCTGCTGATCCCGGGACCGGCGATGGCGAGCGGCAGGTGCGAGCAATGGTCGCCACCATTGAAACCGAGACCGTGGGTCAGTGCGACGCCCGGCTCGTAGAGATCGTCGCCATGGTCCGCCGTGACCACGATGATGGTGTTCTTGGCGAGGCCGTTCTTCTCCAGCGCCGCATGGATCCGGGCGAAACAATCGTCGAAGTGGCGCGTGCAGCCATCGTAGAGTGCGCGAATCTGGCGGATATCCTCCGGTGGGAGGGCCTTCAGCTTGTCCTCCATGTCGGTGCCGCTGACGAACTTGTTGATGTCGAAATCCACCTGCGTCTTGTTCTTCCCGCTGTAGGCAGGATCGGTGAAGTAGCGGGTATAGGGCTGGCCGCAGCTGTATGGCAGGTGATTGCAGGAGTAGAAGACGTGCCAGAAAAACGGCCGCCCGCTCGCCGCCTGGGCTGCCAGCTTGTCCTCGACGCGGGTGGTCACCACATCCGGAGTGACGAAGCGCGCGAAGGAGCTGATCTGCGGGAAGATCCGGTAGCCGACGGCATTGTCGAAATAGAGTGGCACCACCGAGTGCGCGAGCAGCACGGCCTGGCTGATATACATGCGGAAATTGTCGTAGCTGGAGACCGAGACGTCCTGGAAGCCGAGCGGCATCTGGGTGCTGTAGTTGGCACACCAATCGCCCAGCACCGCGGTATCGTAGCCGCTCTCGGCGAGCACGTCGGGCAGCGTGCGGATGCGCCCTCGCGCGTCCTCGATCTGCTTCCGCGTCGGGAACATGTGACGGAGGCCATGGCTGTGCGGATAGGAGGAGGAAAGCATGCTCACCGAGGACTCCAGCGTGGAGGCGATGGGCGTGAAGCAGCGCTCGAAGCGAACGGCATCCTTCGCCCACGCATCGATCTTCGGCGAAACGCCTTCGGCGGCAGCGGGGCCGTTCTTGCGTTCAGGTTGGTAGCCGCTGTAGCCGACCCGATCGCCGCGCAATGAGTCCGAGCCGATGATGATGATGTTCGGCAGCTGCTTGCCTTCCGCCACCGGCTTCACCACCGCGCTCCCCTTTTCATGCGGCCAGAGGAAAGCGACGGCGGTGAAAATCAACGCCGCGCTTACGAAGGACCAACGCACCCGCGGGCCCATCCGACGCAGCCACCAGACCACGACTGCCACGGCCACCAGACCCGGCAGCACGGTGAACAGCGCTCCATTGATGTAGGGACGCACCGCCACCGGCCAGAGCTCAGGAATGCGGAAGTACCAGTGCCCGTAGTCCCCTTCACTCAGGAAGTAGGGACGCTTGTACGCCATCCGCAGGATGAAGTAGCTGTGGATGGCCATCCCCATCAGGAAGGCCGGGATCAAGGCGGCACCGCGCCTTGAAGAGGGAAAACGTTTCCGCAGGGTCGCCACCGCCGGCAGCAGCACCAGGATCGCCGCCACCCAGAGGATGAGGTACCCCAGCAAGACGAGCAGGTTTTGCCCGATCATGAACGACAGGTGCTCGCTGCGGGCGATCTGGCTGAACTTGTTGTCCATCTGCTCGGTGCTGGAGGCGAGTGCCCACAGCGACCACAGGAAAAGTGCGGCCAGCCAGAGCCCCGAGCCCGCGGCCGTGCCCTTGAGCCAGCGCCACCACTTGTCCGCTTGAGTTGTCGTTTTCGTCACGCGGGCGGGACGCTCGCAGGACCGCTCGCCGGGATCAAGGGCGGTCCTTGGAAGGGTCCGTCACATACATCCAGCGCGGCTCGACCAGCTTGTCGATCACCACGCCGCGCGGCGACTGGCCGCCGGCTGGAAAGCGCAGCCGGGCGATGATCGTGGCCTTTCCGTCCGGTTCCCGTTTGAAAAACTCGTCCAGATCGCGGGCCACGTCGCTGCCGACAGGCGCATACCCAAAGAGGGATTCCTCCGAATCGCGGATATTCACCCGGTAGCATCGCCAGCGCCCGGCATTCGAGAACTCGTGGCTGTAGAAGGAATCCGGGGTCACCCAGACCCGGAAATCCATGGCATTGGTGGGACGCTCCGTCCGGTAGCGGTCCCAATCCATCGGCTGGTAGCAGACGAAGGTTTCCCAATCCACCCTCACGTCGGTGTCGCCATTCTGCTCCACGATCAGGTTTTGCGATCCTGCATCGCGGGTTTCCGCGCGGATGATCCAGAAATTGCCGCCGGCAATGCTGGCCGGCTGGAAGGTCGTCAGACGGGCAAATTTCATCGCGCGTTTCGGCCGGACCTTCCACTCCTCCTCGATCAAGGGCTTCACCCGATCCGGCTGGCGCACCACCGGCAGAATCTTCTCGATGGTGTCCGCCGCGAGAAAGTCGTGGACCACCTTTTCGATCCGGTCGACCAGCTCCCGCGCGGCGCGCTCCTCCGCCGCATCGTCCTCGTTCATATCCCGCACCACGGCCAGACGCTGGGCCACGTGCTGCTCGCCCTTCCGCATCTGGATCACCGCCCAGACTCCCGCCACGATCACAGCCACCATCACCAGGATGAACCAACCATAGGGCACCCCCGCCAGCCGGCCATCGCGCAGCCCCCAGGGCTGCTCCACGTTTTCGGCGACTTCCTCCTTGTCGAGGATCGCCTCGACGCCGGGCTCCTGGCTGCGGCCCCCGAAATTATCCCGAGGCTCGGATTCCAGCCGCGCCGGGGCCTCGGCCACCTCTTGCGGGGCGAGCCGCTGGACCTGCTCGAAGGACGTGCCCGCCGCCTTCAGCCGCACCACTCCGTCATCGGTCTTCTCGGCCTCGTCGTCGACGACGCGCAGCTTTGGATCGGGCTCGGACATGCGTTGGCCGACGAAAACCGCAAAAGCCGTTCGACGCAATGCCTCGATTTGGCTTATGAACCGCGCGCCAACCGCCGATGCCTGCCCGGATCCTCATTTGCACTGCCGCCTTCGGCGAAGGCCACAATAGCGCCGCCCGCAATCTGGCGCTGGCGCTCCAGGAAGTTGGCGCCGAGGCCCGGGTAGCGGATCCCTGCATGCTGGGAACCCCTCACACCACCCGCTGGATCTGCAATGGCTACCGCTTCGTCACCACGCGGTTTCCCCGGCTCTGGTATCAGGTGTATCTGCGCACCGCGGACGTCGATTTCTCCAAGCAGCGGATGCCGCTGATGCGGAAGCCGGAGCGGAAGCTCGGCGAGCTGGTGGACACATGGAAACCGGACGCGATCGTCGCCACCTACCCGCTCTACCCGTATTTCCTCGAGCGCCTGCTGGAGGGAAATCCGAATCCGCCGAAGATCTTCACCGTCGTCACCGACTCGATCGAAATCAATGCCGCCTGGCTGAAATGCCCGACCGCCGAGTGGCTGGTCTCCGATCCCTACACGCGCGACGCGATGGTCCGCGGCGGTCTCCCGGCGGAGCGCGTGATCGATACCGGCTTCCCGGTGAATCCCGCTTTTTCCCGGCTCACCCCGGTCGCGGCAAGTGATGCCTGCGAGCCCTTCAAGGTACTCTTTTTCACCACCTCCCGCCGCCTTCAGGTCCGGCGCTTCGCCAAGGCCGTCCTCCAAGCGTCTCCGCGCACCGAGATCACGATCGTGCTCGGCAAGAACGTCCGCCATCTGTGGAAGAAGGCGAAGGAGATCCGCGATGCCTTCCCCGGCCGCGTGAAGGTCAAGGGCTGGACCCGCAAGGTCCCGCAGCTGCTCAACAGCCACCACATGGTCATCGGCAAGGCCGGCGGCGCGACCGTCCACGAGGCGCTCGCGGCCCGATGCCCGATGCTGGTGCACCACCTGGTCCCCGGTCAGGAAGAAGGCAATCTTCGCTTGTTAGAGGCGGTCGGCGGTGGTCGCCTGGCGGACACGCCGGAAACCATGCGAGCTGCCGTGACGGACCTGCTTGCCGACGATGCTGCCTTGTGGCGAGGCATGAAGCGCAAGCTCGCCGCGCATGGACGGAATGCGGGGGCGATTGCCTCTGCGAGGCATGTGCTGGGACGGTGCGAAACGGGAAAGTGAAGGGCAGCTTGGCGGGCTGAGCCACTGTCTCACCGGACGAACCTATAGGCAGTCACCACTCCAGCCCTGAGGCTGACAATTGCCGCATCCACGATAGCGGGACTCAAATCGGGCTCCAATATTCGGAAGACCCCAAAAAACCGCACCATGAAGTCCCGGCGAGCGGAAGGAAGTGCGTGGAGGACCACAATCTGGGAATCGTCGGGCTTTATGCCCTCAGGCACCGTGAACCAAGTCAGCAGCCCATAACCGACCGAATACCGGCTGACAGGATCCGTGAGAAAAATCCGCACCAAGCCCGGAAGGAAGTAGAGGAATCCTTTGCTGCCGAGCGCTTGGATGCCCTCGATCACACCACCTTGGGAATCGAAGTCTTTGGCTTCCACATCGCGCCAATCCTTTCCACAGAGGTTGTCCAACGTTGCTTCCCATTCGTTCGGATATGAATCCGCCAATTGATCATCTCCCGGGTAGCTGATGTCGGAGAACTCTTGATTCAACTTCTCCAGAAGCATTCCGATGGAAGCCTCTTTGACCTCGCGCTTCCTCCGCATCAGGTGCTCCTCGATGAAGGCGCAGCCATAGTCGCGGGCGACCTCCAATCCGGCTTCGATGTTTGCGCCGGCAGCGATAAGAAGGTCGATCACCTCGGTGGATTCTCGTTCGACCGGCGTGCCACTCTGGAGAGCCGTATCGATGACCAGGTCCACCGCATGCGCCAATGGCGTGCCTGCCAAGGAAATCGCTTCGATGTCCGCACCCACTTCGAGCAAGCGCCGGACCACTTCCGTCTGCCCGTTCTCAATCGCGGCATGCAACGGCGTGAGTCCCTTGTCTTCGGCATCGACCCTCGCCCCTTCCGATAACAGCGATTCGACAGCTTCCATATCACCGCGGAACGCGGCTTCAATGAGAAGGACGGATGTTGGCTCCATGGGCGATGCGGGAAGTTAGATTCCAGATCGTGACAGGGAGAAGCCCGGACTTGCTCCGGGCACGCCCTCCCTGCTCGCCAAGCGGACAAAAATGGAGATACTCCGGAAAGTGCCACACCGGATCCTCGTCACGCTGCCGTTGCTTTTGGGCTTCGCCGCTTGGTTCTTCTGGCAAGCGGGTTCCAATGAAGAATCCACAAGAAAGAGCCGACCTCCCGGATTGCTGTCATCTCGGTCAGGAGAGCACCTGGATTCCTCCACATCCCTTTCTGGTCCCGGCGATGCCGAGTCTCGGATCGCAGCTTCCATCAGGAATGGTGACCGCGCCTTGGCCGCCATGGAGTCGGTTGAAGCCGGGCGATATTACTTCGCCGCCTTTTTGGCCGCACGCAGGTTGCACTCCAGCCATCCGGACGATCCGAAGATTCAGAACCTGCTCGCATATGCCTTCGGCAAGCTCGGGGACGCTCTGAAACAGTCGGAAGGAGAGGAAGATCAGGTCGTGGAATGGCACCGTATCGCGCTCGGTCATCTCGAACAATTGTCCCGAAGCGAGCCCGGGAACCTCCAGTGGCAGCTTCCTCTCTCCACATCCTACGCGTCCATGGGCAAGATGGCCTTGAAAAAAGGAGACCTCGATGACGCTAGATATCGTTTGGAAGCCAATCACTCCATCCGTGAGAAGCTGGCGTTGGATTCCCCGGGCGATCCTCTTCAACAAGTCTCCCTGGCAGACTCACATCTCGCGCTGGCAGATATCTCCCTGCGCGCTGGCAAACAACAGGACGCAAGCAGCCACTTCAACATCGCCAGAGGACAGATCGAACAGGCCGTCGCCACGGGATCCACATCCATTTCATCGGACTACGCGCTCGTTCTGAAAACGGTCCTCTCCAATTTTGAAGGACGGCTGAATGCTTCGCAGGAAGCTACTACGACAGAAGGCATGCACTGAGGACCGGCACTCTGCGATTGGCAGGCCTCTCGTCTTCCTTCAGCGTTCCCCTACCCCATGACCTTCCTCTTCGACATCGGCAAGGTGATCCTCGATTTCCACTTCGAGCCCTCGCTTGCCAAGCTGCTGCCGCCGGGAACCGAGAACGGCCCGGAGCGGCTGTCGGTTTTGTTAGAGAAGAAGGACGACTTTGAAGGCGGGCGCATCCCGGTCACCGAATACGTTCCGTGGGCGATCGAGCGCCTGGGCTCGTCGGTCAGCGAGGCGGACTTCCTTCACGCCTGGCGGAACATCTTCACGCCGAACCTGCCGATGTGGCAGGTGATCGAGAGCCTCGCGGCGGGCGGCCACCAGCTGATCCTGTTTTCGAATACCAATGGCATCCATTGCCCGTGGATTTTCGAGACCTATGAGGTCTTCCGCCACTTCGGCGGCGCGGTGCTTTCCTACGAGACCGGCTCGATCAAACCGGAGCCGGCGATCTACCACCACGCGATCACTGCCCATGGCCTGAAGCCGGCGGAGACTCGCTACATCGACGATCTGCCGGCAAACATCGAGACCGGCAGGAAGCTCGGTTTCCGCTCGTGGCAGTATGACCTGAACGACCACGCCGCCTTCGAGCGCTGGCTGGCGACGGAGTTGCTGCACGGGTGAGTTTCGCCCGCTGATCCGGGGCCGGACCAATTGTTAGAACGAAAGGCTTGCGTCAAAATTAGCCTTGGCTAATTTTTCATCCAATGACTAACCCAACCTTCCGCCTGCTGTTGTTTCCAGCGCTGGCCGCTCCCCTTGCAGCAGAGGAACTTCGTCCACTGAGCACCGACCGGCCGGACACCACCGAAAGCGCCTACACCGTCGATGCCGGTCACTTTCAGTTCGAGATGGAGGCCATCGCTTGGACCCGCGATGGCGATGAGGACAGCGTTTCGCTCGGCGAGCTGAACGCCAAATACGGCCTCAATCCCTGCACCGACCTCCAAGTCGTGATCCCCTTCTACACCCACGAGGACAGCGGCGCGGAGGGTTTCGGCGACATCGAGATCCGCCTGAAGCGCAACCTCTGGGGAAATGACGAGAGCTCCACCGCACTCGCCGTGATGCCCTACCTCAAGCTTCCCACCGCCCACAGCGACCTCGGCAACGGCAAGCTGGAGGGAGGTATCATCGTCCCGCTCGCCTTTGAGGGCCCGGGCGAGTGGAGCTGCGCGGTGATGACCCAGCTCGATATCGCCGAGGACTCGGACGGCAGCGGCTACCACGCGGTTTCCCTGAACTCCGCCACTGCCAGCCACGCAATCACCGACAAGATGGCCGCGTTCTTCGAACTGGTCGGCATTTTCAGCGCCGACTCGGACGACCACACCGAGGCCTATTTCAACACCGGCTGCACCTACGCGCTGGATTCCACCACCCAGCTCGACGGCGGCGTCCGGCTTGGCCTGACCGATGCTTCGGCGGACGTGACCCCGTTCCTCGGCCTGAGTAAGAAGTTTTAACCCAAAATTTAGCCTCCGCTAAGATTCTACGTTGCGATGAACCCGATTCGACCCCAAACTCCGGCCGTGTCCAACGGCTTCCTGAAGCGCCGCGCCGTGCTCGCCCTCGCGATGGGGGCCGTCCTTTTCGCCGGCTGCGATTCCACAAAATCCGCCACCTCCTCCAGCGGGAAAAAGAAGGTCGTCACCAGCTTCACCATCATCGCCGACATGGCCCGCGAGGTCGCCGGTGATGCCGCTGATGTAGAATCGATCACCAAGCCCGGCGCGGAGATCCACGGCTACGAGCCGACGCCGAAAGACATCGTTAAGGCCCAGAGCGCTGACCTCGTGCTATGGAACGGCCTCAACCTCGAGCTGTGGTTCGAGAAGTTCTTCCAAAACGTGAAGGACGTGCCGAGCGCCGTGCTCACCGAAGGCATCGCGCCGATGGGCATCAGTGAAGGTCCCTACACCGGCAAGCCGAACCCGCACGCCTGGATGTCGCCGGCCAATGCCGCGATCTACGTGGAGAACATCCGCAAGGCGCTGGTGAAAATGGATCCAGCGAATGAGGCGACCTACACCGCCAACGCCGCCGCGTATGCCGCCAAGATCAAGGCGCTCGATGAGCCGGTGCGGGAGAAGCTTTCGGCCATCCCGGACGACCAGCGTTGGCTGGTCAGTAGCGAAGGTGCCTTCTCCTACCTCTGTGCGAACTACGGGCTGAAGCAGCTCTACCTGTGGCCGATCAATGCCGACTCGCAGGGCACGCCGCAGCAGGTGCAGAAAGTCATCGATGGCATCCGAGCCAACAAGATCCCGGTGGTCTTTTCCGAAAGCACGGTGAGCGACAAGCCGGCCAAGCAAGTGAGCAAGGAGACCGGCGCGCGTTACGGCGGTGTGCTGTTTGTCGATTCGCTGACCGACGCGGCCGGCCCGGCGCCGACTTACCTGAAGCTGCTGGAGGTCAATGCCGATACGATCGTGAAAGGCTTCCACCCATGAGCGAGCTGACCCTCGATGTGGAATCCGTTTCGGTAGCCTACTCGAATGGCCACCGCGCGCTCCACGATGCGACCTTCCACCTGAAGGGCGGCACCATCTGCGCGCTGGTCGGCGTGAATGGCAGCGGGAAGTCCACCCTTTTCAAGAGCATCATGGGCTTCGTCCGGCCAGACCGTGGTGCGGTCCGCATCAATGGCAAGCCAGTGCACGTGGCGCTCAAGGAAAACCTGGTCGCCTACGTGCCGCAGTCGGAGGAGGTCGATTGGCAGTTCCCCGTCAATGTCACCGATGTGGCCATGATGGGCCGCTACGGCGCGATGAATTTCCTGCGCATCCCCCGCGCTGCGGACAAACTCGCCGTGGAGCAGAGCTTGCAGCGTGTCTCAATGTGGGACTTCCGCGAACGCCAGATCGGCGAGCTCAGCGGCGGGCAAAAGAAGCGCGTCTTCCTCGCCCGGGCGCTCGCACAGGGCGCGCGGATCATCCTGTTAGACGAGCCGTTCACCGGCGTGGATGTGAAAACCGAGGAAGCGATCATTGCCCTGCTGCGCGAGTTGCGCGAGTCGGGCTGCATCATTCTCGTCTCCACCCACAACCTCGGCAGCGTGCCGGAATTCTGCGACCAAGTCGTGTTGATCAATCGCACCGTGCTCGCTTACGGCGACACACATGAGGTCTTCACCGAGAAGAACCTGACAAAGGCTTTCGGCGGCGTACTGCGGCAATTCCACTTTGAGGAATCCACCATCCAGGACCACGACGGCCGCGCCGTGCGCGTGCTCACCGACGACGAGCGCCCGCTGGTCTTCGGCAAGGACGGCCACCTTGAATACAAGGACCGCCAGGGAAGGGAGCATATCGTGAAGCAGCGCGAGGAGGAGGATGAAGGATGATCGCTGATCTCCTCACGCCTCTGCACTACGACTACATGCTGCGCGCCATCTGGGTGAGCGCGCTCATCGGCGGGGTGTGCGGATTTCTTTCCTCCTTCGTCACGCTGAAGGGCTGGTCGCTGATGGGCGATGCGCTTTCGCATGCGGTCGTGCCGGGCGTGGCGCTGGCCTACATTTACAGCGTGCCGTTCGCCTTGGGAGCCTTCATCGCCGGCTTGCTGGCGGCGGGCGCAATGGCCTTCGTGAAAACCCAAAGCCGCATCCGCGAGGACGCGACGATTGGCATCGTCTTCACGACTTTCTTCGCCCTCGGATTGCTGCTGATCTCGATCAGGCCGGCGCGGGTCAACCTCAAGACCATCATCTTCGGCAATATCCTCGGCATTTCCGATCCGGACATCCTCCAAGTCATCATGATCAGCGCGGTCACGCTGCTGGTGCTGGGACTGAAATGGAAGGACTTGATGCTCTTCTGCTTCGATCCCAATCAAGCCCGCACGCTGGGCCTGCCGGTGGGATGGCTACACTTGCTCCTGCTCACGCTCCTGTCCGCCACCGCGGTCGCTGCCTTGCAAGCCGTCGGTGCCGTGCTGGTCGTCGCCATGCTGGTCACCCCGGGCGCGACCGCCTACCTGCTCACGGACCGGTTCAGCACCATGCTGTGGCTTTCCTCGCTGATGGGCGCGGTGACCTCGCTGGCCGGCGCCTACGCCAGCTACTTCTTCAATGGCGCCACCGGCGGCTGCATCGTGACCTTGCAGACGCTGGTCTTCCTCGCCGCCTTCATCTTTGCCCCGAAACACGGCCTGATCGCGTCGAAGCGCCGTGGCCGGGAAACCACCCCGCTCGATGGACCTGTTTGAGCCACTGCGTTTCACCTTCATGCAGGACGCGCTGCTCGTCGGCAGCGTGATCGCGGCGATGTGCGCGATGCTCTCGTGCTTCCTGATCCTCAAGGGCTGGTCGCTGATGGGCGACGCCATTTCGCACGCCGTGCTCCCGGGGATCGTGCTCGCCTACATTGCAGGACTGCCGTTGGCCCTCGGGGCATTCACGTCCGGGCTGCTGTGCGCGGTCAGCACCGGCTTCATCAAGCAGAACAGCCGGATCAAGGAGGACACCGTGATGGGCGTGGTCTTCACCGGCCTGTTCGCCTTCGGCCTGGTGATTTTCAGCCGGACCGCCTCCGACCTGCACCTAGATCACATTCTCTACGGAAACATCCTCGGCATCACCAAGCAGCAGCGGCTGGAGAGCTTCTTCATGGGAGGTGGCATCTTTGCCATCATCGCCTTGCTGCGGCGTGACCTGTTGCTGATCTGCTTCGATCCGGCCCAAGCCAAGGTGCTCGGCCTGCGCGAGCGCTTCCTGAATTACCTCCTCCTCTCCCTGCTCTCGCTGGCGATCGTCGTCGCCCTTCAAGCCGTCGGCATCATCCTGGTGGTGGCCATGCTCGTCACCCCCGGCTGCATCGCCCACCTCTGGACGGACCGCTTCGACCGGATGCTGCTGATCGCCATCGGCTCGGCGGTGGCATCCACGGTGGTGGGCATTTTCATCAGCTACCACATCGACGGAGCGACCGGGGCCTGCATCGTCCTGACGCAGGCGCTGGCGTTTGCCGGGTCGCTGCTGTTTGCCCCGAAATATGGGATTTTCGGCGCGGCGAGACGGAAAAACGGGGCCTGAACCGGCCCCCGTCATGCGCGCTCATTCCGCTTGCCGCGGCGAGGTGAGGTGAAGAACCTCCGTGGAGATGCAAACCGCTGCCTATTTCAAAGACCTGTTCGGCCTCGAGGGACAAACCGCCGTCGTCATCGGGGGCACCGGGGAGCTTTGCGGCTGCATGGCGCAGGGTCTGGCCCGTGCCGGCGCTGAGGTCGTGCTGGTCGGTCGCATCCGCGAAAAGGCCGAGCGCAACCTCGCTGAAATCGAGGAATTCGGCGGCAAGGGCTATTTCCTGCCGGTCGACGTGACCTCTCGCGAGTCTCTGCAGGAACTCGTCCAAGGCGTCGTCGAGCGCTCCGGCAAGGTGGATATCCTCATCAACGGCGCTGGCATCAATTCCCCCACCCCGTTCCTCGACATCCAGGAGGAGGAATTCCAGCGGATCATGGACACGAACGTGACCGCCGTGTTCCGCGCCTGCCAGGTCTTCGGCAAATACTTCATCGACGAGGGCATCCCCGCCTCGATCATCAACCTCGGCTCGATGTCCGCCCTGGTGCCGCTTTCCCGCGTCTTCACCTACTCCGCCAGCAAGGCCGCGGTGCACAATCTTTCCAAGAACCTCGCTCGCGAGTGGGCCGAGTATTCGATCCGCGTCAATACGCTGGTCCCCGGCTTCTTCCCCGCCGAGCAAAACCGCAAGGTGCTGGATGAGAGCCGCGTGCTCGACATCCTCCGCCAGACGCCGATGAGCCGCTTCGGCTCCCCGGACGACCTGATCGGCGCCACCCTGCTGCTCGCCTCGAACAAGGCCGGCGCCTTCATCACCGGCACCGAAATGGTCGTGGACGGCGGTTTCAACGCGATGAAGATCTGACCCCGACGCCCCGACGGTGTGGCAGACGTCAGGGAAACCCCTGACATCGGCTACAAATCGGGGCAAACCCGGCCTGCCGTGCCGCTTGCACCCCGCGATTTCCGGGTGTATGGCGTCCGCCCCGGCAGCAACCCGGCTCCCTACCTTCCTTTCACATGATCAAGTGGATCCTTCAGAAAATCGTCGGCTCGAAGAACCAGCGCGAATTGCGCCGGATCCGCCCGACCGTCGAGCGCATCAAGGAAATCGAGGAGGCTCTGCAGCGGGAGCCCGAGGAAAAGCTGCGTGAAATGACCGCCAAGTGGCAGGACCACCTGTCCCGCTACCACGATCTCAAGGTCGCCACCAAGCCCCAGCTCCAGCGGATGGATGCCGATGGCCTGGCCGAGGCCGCCGCCTACATGAATGGCCGCCTCCAGCGCCTGCGCGAGGAATTCTCCAGCCTCCCGGCGAAAGTGGAGGCCAATGCCGAGTCGATCGAGGAGGCAAAGAACGCCTTCCACGAAATCCAAGGCGATTTCATCAAGTCCCGCGCCGCCTACCTCGAAAAGATCCTGCCCGAGGCCTACGCCGTCGTCAAAAACGCTGCCCGCCGCATGTGTGGCAGCACCATCGACGTCTGCGACCAGCCGCTGAAGTGGGAAATGGTCCATTTCGATACCCAGCTCGTCGGCGGCATCGCCCTGCACCGCGGGATGATCGCGGAAATGATGACGGGTGAAGGCAAGACCCTCGTCGCCACCCTGCCGGTCTACCTGAATGCCCTGACCGGCCTCGGCGTCCACGTCATCACGGTCAATGACTACCTTGCCCGACGCGACTCGGACTGGATGGGTTCGCTCTTCAAGTTCCTCGGCCTGACGATCGGTTGTATCCAGAACCAGATGCCGCCATGGGACCGCCGCGAGCATTACGGCTGCGACATCACCTACGGAACGAACTCCGAGTTCGGCTTCGACTACCTGCGCGACAATGGCATGGCGTCGACCAAGGACGAGCAGGTCCAGCATGGCCACTACTTCGCCATCATCGACGAAGTGGATTCGATCCTCATCGACGAAGCCCGTACGCCGCTGATCATTTCCGGCCCGTCCTCCGTCTCCAGCCACCAGTTCGACAAGTACAAGCCGCTGGTGGAACAGATCGTCCGCCAGCAGACCGCGCTTTGCAACGAGCTGATGTCCGAGGCGAAAAAGGCCCAGGATGCCGGCGACCTCGACACTGCCGGCCGCGCGCTCTTCAAGGTGAAGCTCGGCCAGCCGCGCAATCGCCAGCTCATGCGCATGATGCAGGAGCCGGACATGCGCCGCCTGATCGAGAAGACGGAACTTTCCTTCTACCAGGATGCCCAGAAGAAGGAACTCTTCGCTCTCAAGGAAGAACTCTTCTTCACCATCGACGAGAAGAGCCACGACTCCGACCTGATGGAAAAGGGCCGCGACTTCCTCTCTCCGAACGATCCGGAAGCCTTCGTTCTCCCCGACATCGGCACTCTTTTCGCCGATATCGAAAACGACTCCTCGCTCAGCGAAGAGGATCGCATCGCCCGCAAGGAAGCAGCCCAGCAGAAGCTGGATTCGCAGGCGGAGAAGATGCACAATATCTCCCAGCTTCTGAAGGCCTACTGCGTCTATGAAAAGGACGTCCAGTACGTGGTCGAGGAAGGCAAGGTCGTCATCGTCGACGAAAACACCGGCCGCAAGATGGCTGGCCGCCGCTGGTCGGATGGCCTGCACCAGGCGGTGGAAGCCAAGGAAGGCGTCGCCATCGAAAAGGAGACCCAGACCTTCGCGACCATCACGATCCAGAACTACTTCCGCCTCTACGAAAAGCTGGCGGGCATGACCGGCACCGCGGAAACCGAAGCGGCCGAGTTCTCCGACATCTACAAGCTCGACGTGCTGCCGATCCCGGCCAACCGCCCGAACCAGCGGAAGGACGAGAACGACCAGGTCTTCAAGACCCGCCGCGAGAAGTACAACGCCGTCATCAAGAAGATCGAGGACGCCCACGCCAAGGGCCAACCGGTGCTCGTCGGCACCGCGTCCGTCGATGCCTCGGAAACGGTCTCGCGCATGCTGAAGCGCAGCAAGATCCCGCACACCGTGTTGAACGCGAAGTTCCACATGCAGGAAGCGGAGATCATCGCCAGTGCCGGCCAGCGTGGCGCGGTGGTCATCTCCACCAACATGGCGGGTCGCGGCACCGACATCAAACTCGGCGAAGGCGTCGCCGCCCTCGGCGGTCTGTTCGTGATGGGCACCGAGCGCTATGAATCGCGCCGCGTCGACCGCCAGCTCCGCGGCCGTTGCGCCCGTCAGGGTGACCCGGGCCTGAGCCAGTTCTTCATCTCGTTCGAAGACGACCTGATGCGCAACTTCGCCGCCGCCGACCGCATGACCTCCATGATGGAGCGCTTCGGCATGCAGGAAGGCGAGGCGCTCGAGCACTCGTGGCTGAACAAGTCGGTTGAGACCGCTCAGAAGCGCGTCGAGCAGCGCAACTACACGTGGCGCAAGCGCGTGCTTGAGTTCGACGACGTGATGAACAAGCAGCGCGAAGTCGTTTACGGCTATCGCAATGAAGTGCTCAGCACCGAGCAGCCGCGCGACCTGGTCGACGAGATCATCGAGAAGGTCATCCCGCAGAAGGTCGAAAGCTTCCTCGCTGATCGCGACGAGTCGAATCCCGACTACAATGAGCTGCTGCACTGGGTGAATTCCACCCTGCCGATCCCCTTCACTGCCGCAGACCTCGAAGCCACGGCCAAGACCGCCGAGGACATTTCGAACACGTTGATCGCCCGCGTGAAGGAAGCCTACGGCCACCGCGTCGATGGGCTCCCGCCGGAGATTCTCGATCAGGAAGAGCGCCGCATGATGCTCGCCGCGATCGACCGCCAGTGGCAGGCCCACCTTTACAACATGGACGCCCTTCGTGAAGGCGTTCACCTCCGCGCCCAAGGCCAGAAGGATCCGCTCATCGAATACAAGGTGGAAGCCTACGAGCTGTTCCAGACCTTGATGTCGAGCATCGAGCAGGAAGCCCTCCAGAATCTCTTCCGCTCCGCTGGCAACCTCGAAGCCATCCTGCGCCAGCTCCACGGCATGCCGCAGCAGCTTCACGGCGGCGAAGAGCCCGGCACCCTTGGCTCCGCCCTGCTTCAGGAAAGCGACAGCGGCGAGATCAAGCTCAACCTGCCGAAGCGCCGTCCGCCGAGCTTCAACATCGGCGGCTCCAGCGATACCAGCGACTCCAGCGAGCCGAACCGCAATGCCCCCTGCCCCTGTGGCTCGGGCAAGAAGTTCAAGCAGTGCCACGGCAAGGAAGCCTGAGCCGCTCTAACAATCATCACGAAGAAGCCGGAGCGGAAACGCCCCGGCTTTTTCTTTTACTGGGAGCGCGGGATAAATCCCGCGCTCCCAGTCGAAACTGTTAGAACCTCCCCGCCGCCATCTGCTCCACCGGCCGGAATGGCTTCTCATGCGTGAGCATGTCCGCCACCAGCCGTCCCGACACGGGACCGAGACTCAGCCCCATCATCGCATGACCGGTGGCCGCGATGAGATTCGGGAAACGCGGCACCGGGCCGAGATAAGGCAAGCCATCCGGCGACACCGGACGCAAACCCGCCCATGGCTTCACCCCTTCAAAGTCGCGCTCGGAGAACTTCGGGAAGTAGCCATTCACCGACTTCACGATGCCGCGCACGCGAGCCGGATCGATGTCCAGATTGAGCCCGCCGACTTCCATCGTACCGGCGAAACGCAAGCCGCTTCCCATCGGCGTGATCGCGACCTTCGCTTCAACAAAGATCGAGCAGTGCTGCGGAAGCTCGGGGGGATTCGGCAACGTGAGCGAGTAGCCCTTGCCCGCTTGCAGTGGCAGTTTGAGCCCGGTCTGCCGCAGCAGCTCCGCGCTCCACGATCCACACGCGAGGACAAACTGGCTTCCCTCGAAACGCTGCCCGCCCCCGCTCAAAGCAGTCACCTTCCCATCGCGAGACTCGATCGTATCGATCACCACGCCGCTATGGATCTCCCCGCCAAGCTCGAGCACACGCCGACGCATCGCCGCCATGAAGCGCGCCGGATCGAGATGGCAATCCTGCGGGAAATGCACCGAGCCGGTCACATCCATCGTGATGCTTGGATCCAGCTTCGCGGTAGCCGCGGCATTCAGCACTTCGGCCTGGATTCCGATCTCGCGAGCAGCGGCTCCGACCGCAGCTTCCTCGTCGAGTCCCTTGGCCGTCTTGCACAGCATCAGCATCCCACGCTTCGCGAATCCGAAGTCGTCCCCCTCTGCCAGCTCGGTGAAGAGCCTGCGGCTTTCCAAATTCAAATCGCGGAGCAGTTCCCGTGACTCCGCCACATGCCGTTCGGTCGAATGACGATAGAACAGCCACGCCCAGCGCACCAATGCCGGATCCAGCCGCGGCCGGATGTAGAACGGGCTCTCGGCATTGAACATCCACCGCAAGCCCTTCGCGATCATGCCCGGCGCAGCGAGCGGGATGAAATGGCTCGGCACGATCATGCCGGCATTGCCCATCGAGCAGTTGTCGCCGCCAGCCGCCTCGCGCTCGATCACAGTGACCGCCAGACCGCGCTTCAGCGCATAGTACGCGGAGCACAATCCGATCACGCCGCCGCCGAGGACGATCACACGCTGCTTGCCTTGGGTCACCCTGCCAAGATAGCCCGGGCGTCTTGCCGGAGTCTTGAGAAAACGCTGCTGAAACGCGCCACCGGCGGGGCGCTGGACAGCCCCCCGCGAGGCGTACATGATCTCTCCAGAAGATGATCAAAGTCGCCGCTGTCGTAGCCCTCGCTCTTTCCGCCGCTGCGGCCGATGCCCAGGCGCCGCGCGTCGCGGTGATCCGGGTTTCCGAGATCTTCAACAAGCTGGAGAGCACGGTGCGCGCAACGGCCGAAACCAATGCCCGGAAGGCTGAAATCGACAAGGACAGCCGGATGGTGACCTACAAGGAGCTCTACGCCGACCTCGAACTCCGCAAGAAGGCGCTTGAAGAAAATCCGCCGAAGATCGACGCCGAAACCCGCAAGCGGCTCGCACGCGAGTATGCGGTCAAGCTTCAGGAGGCGAAGTCGCTGCTGGAGGATTTCGAGGGCTTCCGCGCCGACCGGATGCGGGAAATCGAGACCGACGCGGTGGAAGGAATGAAACAACGACTTGCGGTGATCCAAAGCACCGCCGAACAGATGGCCAAGCAGGAAGGCTACGACTGGGTGCTGGACGCATCCGGCAATACCAACACCGGCCTGCCCCTGCTCCTCTACGCCAAGAAAGCACACGACCTCACCGACCGCGTCCTCGCCTCCCTCGGCCCAGCACAAGCTTCCCCGACAACACCGTCACCAGCCCCTGCTCCCGCACCATCCTCCCGCCCTTCACCGTCACCCCGCCCTACCCCGAAATCGCAGGCACCCAACTAGTGCTCACCCCATTTTCCCATGGAATTCATCGACTACCTCAAGGAGCACCCGCTGATGCTGGGATTGCTGATCGGCGTTCTTCTCGGACTTGCCGCCACGTTCGTCACTTGGAAATCCGGCTTCGCCGCTCGCCGGACGCTGTCCCGCGACATCCGCAAGCTGGAGAATGAACTCCGCGAGCTGCAGGGGCACCTGAATACGCAGCTCAAGATCAATGCCCAAGGCAATGACAGCCTGCAGAAGGAACTGGAGGAACTGCGCCGCCAGAATGAAAACCTGCGCGTCAGCCTCGCTTCCCTCCAATCCAAGCCCGGCAAGGCCGAGCTGCGCCACGCCCAGATCACGGAAAGCGCCGTGCGCCTGATGCGTGAGCAGGCGCCCGGCTTCGCCCCGGCATGGGAGAAAGCCCTGCGCCAGGCCGAAACCGAGCTGGAAGCCGGCGAAAGCGGGCTGAAAAAACTGGTCCGGCGTGTCATTCCCGGCATCGGCATGAGCGGCAGCACGTCGCCCACCGGCGCGCCCGAGCACGAGGTCTGAGGACGCTTCTGGAAGATTTGCATGGCAGGGACCGCCCCGGGCGGTTCCTGCCATTTTCTTTTAAGACGGGCTACTGGGAATTGATAGTCAGGTGATTGGCAGCAATTCCAGTCCTCCAGACGGCCATTATACGTGAAATCCACTTGTAGGTGGAAAAGTGCGAAATATGTCCCGCCGGGCAGTTGCCATCGGATAGCAGAACTGTTGACTCTGACTCAGTTCGTCACAGTCCTCCCACAACAGCGGATTCGCAATGGCCCACAGTTCCGACCAAGACATCCTTAACGTTCTCGATGCCGCCGGCCCGCAGTGGGCTGAATTGCAGGCATGGCGCGTGACCCCCATCGAGTCATCTGCCAACGGAGCGATCACCGTCCACGGCCCGGCCTTCGTCTATCGCTGGGAAAACGGGCTCGGCCCCGTGAAAGTGTCGTTTTGGACCCAGCAGGAAGGCCGCATCGCCAGCGGCCCCGGCCACCTGCTCGCCATCGAGCCCGGCCTCGGCACCATCCGTTTGAAGCTGCCCGGCCGTGAGCCCATGGTCATCGGCGCGGTTGAGCCAGCCATTTATCAACAGATCGGCGAACTCACCGCCGAAGCCCAGTCTTCCGTCCAAGGCCAGGGTGGCGAACGCTGGTCGCGCGACCTGATCATCGTGTCCGCCGCGATGAAGCTCGCCGCGCTCACCCGCGAAGCCGCCGCCACCGCCAGCGCTCCCGACCGCGGCACCAAGCGCTCCCCGCGCAAGGACCAGCTCGTCACCCAGCTCCACGAGTGGCTGCGCCCGAATCTCGAAAAGTCGGTGAAGCTCGGCGATGCCGCCAAGCGCTTCGACAAGAGCCCGCGCCAGCTCATCCGCATTCTCAAGGAAACCACCGGTGCCGGTTTCGCCGAGCACCTCACCATGCACCGCCTGACCCTCGCCCGCGCGCTCCTGATGCGCAGCGGCCAATCGGTCATGGAGGTCGCCCGCGCTTCCGGCTTCAACAGCCGCGAGCAGTTCATTCGCTCCTTCAACAAGGCCTTCGGTTGGACGCCGCTGCAATTCCGCAAGGCATGGAACCAAGCCGCGCTCAGCGATGCCGAGCTGGTCCAGCTCTGCCAGGTTTCCGAACGCTCCGCCGTCGAATGGCTGCCCTCCGGCAGCGTCGCCTCCAGCCCCGATGAGGATCACGAAGGCGAGCCGCACACCGTGGTGGTGGCGAATGCGCTGCACGATATCGTGGAGCTCTTCTGGGTCACCCCGCAGGGCAAGCGCGCCCGCATCGACGTGCTCGAGCGCGGCGGCATGGTCTTCGTCAACCGCGACACCGGCGGCAGCTGCTGGATCATCCGCGTCCCGGTCTCCGGCAAGGAGCGCTACTTCCGCACGCCTGACGATCACGCCCTCGCGGTCGTCACGGCCGAAGTGATGGCCTGAGGCAAATCCGGCGCTAGGGGTTACTTCCCCTTCTCGCCGGCTTCCTCGATCTTCTCGCCCATCCGCTTGAGGAAGTTGCCGGTCTTCTCGGCGGCGGTATTGATGCCTTCCTCGGTTTTCTCACGAGCGACGTTGATGCCGTGCTCGGTCTTCTCGCCCGCGGTCTGAAGGCCCTCGCCGGTCTTTTGCAGGGCGTGATCGAGATGCTCGCCCGGAGTTCTCGGGGCATTGGGATCAATGACCACCACTCCATCAGCGGGAACCGGATCAACGATCACCACACGATCTGCAGGAGCTGGAGTGACAATGACCGCATCGCCCGTCGGCGCTGGATCAACCACCACCGCTGCCTTCCCGGCGGGAGATTCAAGGACGACCTCTTCCCTAACCTCGACGGCTTTCGGGATTGAGGCGGACGAGTCTTTCTTGCAGGACGGAAGGACCAATAGGACTGGCAGAAGGAGAAGGCTTGGCTTCATGGCTTCCGCAATGTGGCACGCATCCGGCCACTTGGCTAATGGTTAGCCGCAAGGTCACCCCAGCGGTTCGACCGTCACGTTGCGGAACTCGATCTTCATCTTCACGCCTGGATGGACTTGGAAGCCAATCGGGCCGGACTCCTTGGCGGTGTCCGAGACGTATTCGATGACCTGCTTGCCGTTGAGCGTGACGGTGTAAGTGTTGCCCTTCGCCACCACCTTCATGCGGTTCCAGTCGCCCTCCTTGAGCACGTCCTTCACGCCGCTGGCTTCCTGGGGATAGCCGCGCTTGCTGCCGATGTAGGGCGAGCCGGTCATGTCGCGCTTCAGCGAGCGGGACACGCCGACCTGGATCTGCTCGTTCTCGTGACGGAGGAAGATTCCGGAGTCGACGTCGCCGGAGTAGCGGAACTCGCACTCGACGGTGAAGTCCTTGTAGCTCTTCTCCGACCACAGCACCGAGCTCTGCTTCTTATCATCGCTCTGGCCCGTCAGGACCCCGTCGGCAACGGTCCAATAGGCCGCGCCCTGGGTCTTCCAGCCTTCAAGGTTGGGAGCCGTGAAAAGTTTCTCCGGCTCGGCGGCAGCGAGGCCCGTTAGAACCAGGATGGCGGAGAACAAATACGATTTCATGCTTCCGCTACGTCGGCGGAAGCACGGTCTTTCCCTGAATTTGCACTCAAATGCCGCGCCGGCGCTGGAGGAACAGGTCGATGCCGTCCACCAGGGCGATCCACGAGGCTTCGATGATGTTCTCCGAAACCCCCACCGTACCCCAGTTTTCCTCGCCATCCGTGGAGACGATGAGCACCCGGGTCTTGGCGGCCGTGGCGTCGTGGCTGTCGATGATACGGACCTTGTAGTCCACCAGCGAGACGCCGGAGATCTCCGGGTAAAATGGCTCCAGGGCCTCGCGCAGCGCCTTGTCGAGGGCGTTCACCACCCCATGGCCTTCAGCCACGGTGTACTTCCCGGTCTCGCCGACGTAGAGTTTCACGGTCGCCTCGCACACCGGCTCGTGGCCGTCGCGATACTGGCGGAAGCTGGTGTGATACTCCTTCAGCTCGAAGGGCTTCTCGT
Source organism: Luteolibacter sp. Y139 (assembly GCF_038066715.1). Classification (NCBI taxonomy): domain Bacteria; kingdom Pseudomonadati; phylum Verrucomicrobiota; class Verrucomicrobiia; order Verrucomicrobiales; family Verrucomicrobiaceae; genus Neoluteolibacter; species Neoluteolibacter soli. Next base: position 21,398 of record NZ_JBBUKT010000014.1, read on the forward strand.
AGCGTCCCAGCTCGCGGCGGATCAGCAGCTCCAGCGAACCGCCGGCCGCCTCGAAGGCGTAGCCCTCATTCTCCAGCTCCTTCACCTTTTGCAGCACGGTCTTGGCTTCGGCCGAGCCCTTGTCGAGCGGGATGCCGAGTTGCTCGGCCTTGATCAGGATGTTCGATTGGCCGCTGAGCTCGGAAACGAGGATGTTCTGCTCGTTGCCGACCGCCTTCGGTTCGATGTGTTCGTAGCTGCGGGCAAGCTTCTGCACCGCATTGACATGCATGCCGCCCTTGTGGGCGAAGGCCGTGCGACCCACGAACGCCGCACGGGCGAAGTGCGGGTTGTTAGAGACGTCGTCGACGAAGTACGAGAGTTCCCGGAGTTTCGTCAAATCCGGCACCACCGTGAGATCCATCTTGAGCTGGAGGATCGGGATCACCGAGGTGAGATTGCAGTTTCCGGTGCGCTCGCCGTAGCCGTTGATGGTGCCCTGGACCTGCACGGCACCGCCTTTCACGGCGGCGATCGCATTGGCCACGCCAAGCTCGCAGTCATTGTGGGTGTGAATGCCCACCGGCACATTCGGGATGCGCGCGCGGACGATGCCGCAGATCTCCATCACTTCTTCAGGCAGCGTGCCGCCATTGGTGTCGCAGAGGACGAGGCAATCGGCGCCGCCTTCCGCGGCTGCCTGGAGCGAGCCGAGCGCGTGGCCCGGCGAGTCCTTGTAGCCATCGAAAAAGTGTTCGGCATCATAGACCACCTCGCGGCCGTGCTGCTTCAGGTAAGCCACGGTGTCGCGGATCATCGCGCGGTTTTCCTCAGGCGTGGTGCGCAGGATTTCCGTGACCTGGAGTTCCCAGCTCTTGCCGAAGATGGTCACCACCGGCGTCTCCGCATCCAGCAGCAGCTTCACCTGCGGATCTTGCTCCACCGGTGTGTCGGCGCGACGCGTGGAACCGAATGCCGCCAGCTTGGCGTGCTTCAGCTTGAGTGACTTCGCCTGCTGGAAAAACTCGACGTCCTTCGGATTCGAGCCCGGCCAGCCGCCTTCAATGTAGTCGATACCGAACGCATCGAGCCGCTCGGCAATGCGGAGCTTGTCGAGCAGCGAGAGTTGGAAACCCTCGCCCTGCGTGCCATCGCGCAGGGTGGTGTCGTAAAGAAAGACCGGCTTGTCGGAAAGGGCGCTCATGGGTGGCGGGGCGCGGAAGCTAGGGCCACACGCCGCCGCGGGCAACACGCAATCGGGACAGCGTGGCCTCAGGTCCAGAAACGAGATCCAGAGAGGAACGCAAAGTATCCCAGACCGAACCAGCCCGCCCAGCGGAAGATCAAGGCCTTGGTCCGGCTGCGAAACCACTCAACCACACTTGACCGATCGGCCAGCTCGTCCGCGAACCAAATTGCCGCAAGGGGATAAATCAGAGTCGCTGCCCCTTCGGGATTGCTTTGGCCCGGACCTGCAAACTCCACGAAGGCGATCAGCAGGACCACCACTACGGAGACGGTTCGATGACCGCGCCGATTCTTCAGAACGAAATAATCCGCATCCTCAAAATCCATCGCTCCCTGCAATGAATCACAATGACTTGCACCCGTCGAGACCGATCACGACGGGCGCGGAAACGGCTCCGCCGCGATTACGGGCGGATGCCCGCGATCTCGAGGAACTTCTCGAGCGGCATCGCCACTTGGATCTGCGGCGAGGTCTGGGAAATGTGAATGCCCGAAGCGTTCGCCGGAATGGCGCTGAACTGGAGTTCCAGCTTGGAAATGGAGTCCGGGATCGAGGTCTCGATCTCGCCGGTCAGCAGGTTCTGGCTGATTTTCACCGGGAAGCCCTTGCCGTGGAGCACCTTGTAGAAAGCGGACTCATCGATTTTCGAGGCGGTGGCGGAAGCAGCGGCCTTCGGAGCCGCGGCAGCGCGGGTCGCCTTGGGAGCAGCGCCGGCACGGCCTTGGTCGGCTTCGCCGGAGGCCGGGCAGGTGCCGTAGGAGGAAAGGTACTTCCCGGAAACCCACAGCGGCGAGGCTCCGGCACGGCGGTAGCGCGGGGTATCGACCAGCGTCCACTTGCACTTCGACTTCTCCAGGTCGGCGTAGACGGCGGCTTCAGTCGCCTCGAGGCCGTTGGCCTGGCGGAGTTCGAGAATCTTGGCGAGCGTTTCGGACGGAATCGTTTCCATATGGCGCGGCGACCGTGGCCGAGCCTACCGGCGGGCGCAAGGCCGTTTCCCGCTTCCGCTGCCAGGCATCCCGTGCTTAGTTCCGCCCCATGCTCCGCAAATTGCTGGCCACCTCCGTCCTCGCGGCGACCCTCGCCCACGGAGGCGAATCCGATGCCAGCCGGATTCCGGCCAAGCGCGTGGTGCTGGTCCACGGGATTTTCCAGAACGACTGGCGCTGCTTCGGCTTCCTGCGGCACGATTTGGAAGAACGCGGCATCGAGTGCCTGGCGCCGTCCCTGAAGCCGGCCGATGGCCGCGACGGCCTGCCCGCGATGGCTGAGCAACTGCGGCGGGAAATCGACCAGCGCTTCGGCAGCAAGGAACGCGTCGTCGTCATCGGCTTCAGCATGGGCGGGCTGATCAGTCGCTACTACCTGCAGGAGCTTGGCGGGGCGAAGCGCTGCGACGGCTTTTTCACGATCTCCACCCCGCATCACGGGACCAAGATGGCCCATCTCTTCTACGGCGAAGGGGCCCGCCAGATGCGGCCGGGCAGCGATTTCCTGACGCATCTGGAGGCGACCGAAAACCGGCTCGGCTCTATGCCTATCGTGTCCTACCGCACGCCCGCCGATCTGATCATCCGCCCTACCACGAGTTCCGAGTGGGATCGCGCCGTCAACCTCAGCATCCCCTGCCCGCTTCATCCGATGATGACCTTCTCGCCGCGCGTCCGGCGGGACATTCTCTCCCGGCTCGCGCCCCCGCGATGACGTGCTGCGCGAAGGCGTAATAGCAAATGGGGGAAAATCGGACATGATGCTCCACGTAAGCAACGCCGATCCCCCCACGGCCGAACTTGCACCGTCTCCCCCCGGACGGACATCCCCCGGAACAGTCCCCCAGGACAACCCGCTGCCTGCCACTCCCCCCAATCGGCACCAGCGGGTTCTTCGTTTTCAGGCGACCGCTTTCGCTCGCAGAGTCAGAATCGCCAGCTCCGGCGGGCACGCGAAGCGCACGTGCAGGCCGCTGGTGCCAATGCCACGCGTCACGAACAGCCCCGAATTCCCGCTGGCGTGGTGACCGTAGATGTACTTCTCGCCGTACTTCACCTTGGCCGGTGCATAGCCCGCCACCGGCACGCGGCACTGGCCGCCATGCGTGTGGCCGGACACCTGGAGCATGATATCGCGGCGGGCGACCATGTCGTCGAAGTAATCGGGCTCGTGAACCAGAGCGAGCACCGGCGTGTCCTTCGCGATGCCCTTCAGGGTCGCTTCGGGATCGGGCTTGCCACGCCACACGAAGTCGGTGCCGGCGATCGCGAGCTTCTCGCCCTTGAGATGAAGCTGGCTGTTCTGGTTGATCAGGAACGAAATGCCGGACTTCTCGAAGATCCGCCGCGTCAACGGGCGTCCGGCATTCCAGCCATCGTGATTTCCCATCACCGCGAACACTCCATGGGCTGCCCTCGCCTTCTCCAGGATGCGTGCCAGTGGTACGAGAACCGAACTACTAGAAGTCACGTAGTCGCCTCCTAACAGAACCAGGTCCAGCTTCTCCGCATTGACCCGGGCAATCGCTTCCTCAACGAGTGCATCATCGCGATCCGGCTCGAAGTGCAAGTCCGCCAGCAGCCCGACGCGCAGGCCATCCAGTCCGGCGGGCAAGCCCTTGCACGGCACCTCACACCGCGTGACCGTGAGCCAGCCGGGCTCGATCCACAGGGCATCGGCAAACGCACCGGTGGTCCCGGCAGCCATCAGCCGCAGGAAATTCCGCCGTGTCACGATCCCGCGCGTGGCTGGTTTCATCACCGCGATCGTGACCGCGGACTTGTGAATTACGAATGAACCCCGGGTGAATTCGTCGTCACCTGTCGCAGCGGGCCTTTACCTCCATCGTGAATGATCCGGACCAAGCTCACGAGGTCGTCCTCCGAAATGTCGACAAAGGAATCGAGCTGCCGCAGTGCCGCGACGATCTCCTCATGCGAGGGCGCGGTGCTTCCGGCGGGCGGCACCGCCTTGCGGTTCCACGCCGCGGGATAGCGACGCCAGCCAAAGAAGGAATTGAAGACGATGGCCGCGCCGATCATCACCAGACAATTCGCGAACACGGGACAAAAGACGTAGCGGAAGCCGAGATCATGCACCGCCGGTCCGCCCAGCACCGCCGTGAGGGCGGTCGCACCACCCGGAGGATGAATGCAATTGAACTGGTGCATCACCCAGATCGAGAGCGCCACGGCACAGGCCCCGGCCCATTCCGTGGGGCCGATCCATTTCGCGCAGGCCACTCCAATGGCCGCCGCCAGGCAATGGCCGCCGAGCACCGGCCATGGCTGGGACAACTGCCCGTGCGGCACCGCGAACAGCAGCACCGCACTCGCGCCCATCGAGGCGACCAAGCCGATATTGTAGGGCAAATGCAGCCCCTCACGGCTGATCGCCATCAGGAACAAGATGGAAAGCAAGCCGCCCACCGCGGACACCAATTTCTCGCGCTTGCTGACGACATTCAGCTCGATGCCGAGCCAATCCAACGGGGAACTCATAAAAGGAAATGCTCGCCGCTCGCGGCGGGCCGCCGCCTGCTTGTATCGTAAGGCGATACAAATCAAGCGTCGGATGAAAATCCCCTCTCCCAGGCAGGTGCCGGACACCTCGCGGGGCTAATCTCGAGCACGAATCGTGATAGATTCCGGATAAGAAGTCACATCTCGGTTTCACATATGCGCACGATTGACAGCCGCCCCCGGTCCATGGTCTCTCGCGCATGGCATTGTTGGAAGCCGCCGGCTTGGGGAAGCGCTATGGCACGAAACGAGTGTTATGGGACGTCGATCTGGCGTTCGAGGCGGGTGAAATCGCCGGTGTGCTCGGTGTCAACGGTGCCGGCAAGACCACTTTGCTCGGCTGTCTGGCCGGAATGATCGGCTGGGATCGTGGCGAAGTCCGGCTCGGCGGGGAAAGGCTCGACCGCGGCCGGCTGGATCAGCGGCAGCGGATGATGTTCCTGCCGGGCGAGGGTTTCCACTTCGGCGGCGCGGACACGATCCGCAATGCCGCGATCTTCTCGGAGCTGTGGCGGGGCATCGAGGCCCAGCCGCCGATCGATCTGGAGGAATGGCTGGAGCGGCTGGGTTTGCTGGAAATTGCCTTCGAGTCCGTCGAGACGCTATCGCGCGGGGAACGCTACAAAGCGGTGCTGCTGGCCCTCCACTGCGCCGACCCGGAGATCTGGCTCATTGATGAGCCCTTCGCGGCTGGCATGGATGCGCGCGGCATGGAAGCCTTCCGCCAGCTGGTGCTCGCCGCCGCGACCCGCGGGCGCTGCATCGTTTACACCACCCAGTTTCCAGAACTCGCCGCGCGCTTCGCCGATCGTGTCGTGGTTGTCGGCAGCGGCGGTGTCCTCCTGAACGAATCGACCAAGGACCGGGATCCGGAAGAGTTGATCCGCCAACTCGGCCAAGAGCTGGGCATCCACGGCGCGCACTCATGATTTCGCGGCCCTCATGGGAAAAGCCGCTGCGCTCGAAGTTGGGCAAGTGGCGGAAGCGGAGGTTCGCGCCGCGTTGGCTGGTCGATCAGGCGGGGACCATCTTCGTTCTTTTCGTCCTCCAGTGCCTGCTGGCCCATGGCGGCGAGGATACGCTTGGCATCGGTGGCGGAGGCACCGGCATCGGCGCGGTCAGCGGCCTGATCGGCGCACTGCTCGCGATGTCGCTGCGGTCCCGCTGGCAGGAGCAGCGGTGGCTGCTCGACTGGACGCCAGCGACCCCGGAAGCGGCATGGAAGCTGAGGACCCGGGAACACCTGCCCGCGATCTTCATCACGGTGGTGTTTACCTTGCTCTTTTCCTGCCTGGCGGCCGGCTTCAACGATGAAACCAGCATCTTGACCGCGCTGGCGGCAGCGGCGCTTTCGATGGGCTGCGGGTTCATGCTCGCCGGAGGACGCATTTCCACCGGGCTGCTCTATGCCGGCGTGATCCTGATCTTCTTTTACACGGTCATGGGCGGCTGGCTCGGGATCGGAGAAGCCGAGCGCTCCATGCGCATGGCCAAGGGTACCGGGCTGCTCTGGCTGCCGATCTTGCCATGGTCGCTGGCCACCCATGGAACGCCCGCACCGGAGATCCACGTGGGCATCCTGATCGTGGCTCTTTCCATTTCACTCTACGAATGGCGGCGCGCCTGGAGCGATCGCACCCTGCCTGCCGCCCCCCCCCGGGACATCATGATGCCTGCCAGCAGCGCGCTGGAGGAATTCACAGAAGAAGAAGGAGAGGAACAAGAAGAGGCCGCCGCACCGCCGCATGAAGAGCAGCGGCACAACGTCCGGCAGCACGTCGCCTTCGCGTGGTTCGGCATGGCGGGATACGTGCCGGACGGACCTCTGCCGCGATTTGAACGCCTCCTTTGGCGCTGGTTGAGCCCGCGCCAACGCTTCCTCTCTTGCCTGGGCAGCCAACAGGCATTCGAATGGTTTCCGCGGACGAGATGGACCGTTGGCACGCTGATCCTGATGGTGATGCTGGCCTTGATCGTCCCCCGCTTGGATGAATCGTCTTGGATCGACGACTATGGATTCTGGACGTCAGGCGGCTTCCTCGGGCTCGGCGTCATCGCGGCCTTCAGCGGCTGGCCCGGTCGCGACTCCTCCTTCCAGTCGTGGCTGGATTTGATGCACACCGCGGACTTGGGACCCTTCCCGTCCCTTTCCGTGATGCCCGTGACCACGAGCGAATGGATCGGCGCCTTTGCCAAGGAATGGACCATCCGGAGCGCGTGGCTCTCGTCCCTGTGGTCTGCCGCGATTCTCCTCGGACTGAGAGGAGTCGCTCCGGGCATACCCTTCTCCTGGCAAGTGGCCTTCGCCGCGCTGCCGTGGCTGCTCCTCGCCGCCTGGTTTCCCCTCTCGGTGCTCTACCGTCTGGTCCGCGCGACGTCCGGGCCGCTCTTCCAAAGTCACGACATCGCCCGCGTGCTGCCTGCGCTGGCCTGCGGATTCATCGGACATGTCGCGATGATGGTCGTTTTCGTGGGTATCGGGACGCGTGAGTTCATCCTGACCGCTGCGTCACTCGCCATCGCAGCATTGCTCGGAGCGCTCAGCGTCTGGCTGACCTCGCAACGCTGCCGCTCGATGAAGCTGGATATCAAGCCGAAGCCGCTCGTCTAGCGCGGCTTCAGGTGCTTGTCCGCGAAGGCGAGGTACTGCTGCCAGTCGAACGGTAGCACGTCGTGCTTCCCCGGCCGGACATGGTAGCCAATGCCGCCCTGCACCGAGGTGCCCACGGGTGGCCATGTTTCCGCAGGCAGGCCTTCCGCCCCTAACAGACGGAACACCGGCTCCGCAGACTTGGCAGCCATGAACTCGCCTTCGGCATCGGCAAAGGTATCCTCTTGTGCGCTGCCGATGTACACCGGTCGTGGTGCGATCAGCGAAATGACCATGTGCTGGTCGAAGGGCAGTTCCTTGTCCTTGCCAGCATACTTCTTGAAGTTCCGTGCATACCAGTGCGGAAACACCGTGGTCAGGCGCTCGATGTTCTCCCCCACCCCGCGATGGAAGAGCTTCGCGCCGCCGGCACCGGATTCATTGCTCAGCACCATGGCGAAGCGCTGGTCGCTGGCACCTGCCCACAGCGCCGCCTTTCCCAAGCGTGAGAAGCCGAAGACGGCCACCCGCTTGGCATCGATCACGGGCTCCTTTTCCAGGACATCCAGAGCACGGCTCAATGACCATGCCCAGGCACCGATGGTGCTAAAGTTCTCATCGCCCTTCTGCAGTTCGGGAAACAACGGATGCACGCCACTGCCGAAATACGGCTCGTGATCCGCCGCCACGTCCTCGCGATACATCGTGGCGAGTGCGTAGCCATGGGAGAGGATCTCCTCGACCGGCCATTGGCTGGCATTGGACCCGCGTGTGGCATCGGTGGCCTTGTGATCGGGTGCCGCCTTGCTCTCGATCCAACTCTCGGTGAGGCGGATGCCGGGGTCCTTGTGAATGGCGTGGTTCCCGGAGAAGTTGAGACCGAGGATGGCGGGCACCGGTCCCTTCGCACCATTCGGCACATAGACTAACAAGTCCACGCGCGGCCCCGGCTTGCCACCCGGATAGATCGCGATCTGAAGGCGCGTGGCCTTGCCGTCGAGGGCCACCACATCGCGGTCGAAGATTTCGAAGGCCATCGTCTCCGGCCGGCCGGGATTACGACCGTACATCTCCCGGGTGAATAGCTCGACCAGCTCTGGACGCCGCTTCTCTCGCCACTCAGCGGCGGTGGTGATCTTCGTGCCGTCGTTGGCGACGAGGGGATCAGGAACCTCACCAGCGTGGAGGGCGCTTGCGAGGAAGAGCAGAGAGAGAAGCTGGCGAGTCATGGGGAGATGGCGGTTGCCGCGTCGGGACTTCTTACTTGGCCGCTGGCTCGGGAGCCTTCTTGCCGGTCACGCCCTTGTAGGCGGCTTTCGCCATTTCGCCGGCGCCTTCGACATTCGGGTGCACGCGGTCGGGAAGGAGCGCGTCCTTGCCCTCAAGCGCCTTGTGCATGTCGATCAGGCCGAGGTCCATGTCCTTCGCAAGCTTGTCGATGCGCTTGATCCATTCCTTGTTGTTCTTCTCGTTGATGCCGAAGTTCCCGTCACCAATGACCGGGCACGGACGGCACACGTAGATGTGCGGCTTGCTCGCCAGTGCTTGGAAGGACTTCACCAGCTCCGTGTAGTCGGCGACGAACTCGGTCTCGTGCGCCCAGTTCTGCGGCTTGGTGTCATTCGTGCCGAGCATGATGATCACGACGTCTGGCAAAAGCGCGAGCGCGTCCTGATAGGCCTTCTCCTTCATGTAGGGAATATCGCCATTCTTGAGCAAGGTGCGTCCGCCGAGGCCGAAGTTGCTGACCTTCCACTTGTCGCCCAACAGGCTCTGGAGCTGGCCGGGGTAAGCGTTCTTTCCGGGGTCCGGCAGTCCCGATCCTTCCGTGATGCTATCGCCGATACAGGCCACCTTCACCGACTCCTTGAAGTCGGCGGGATTGACGGGCTTCGGCGGGGCGGCGGCAAGGGTGGAAACGGCGGCAAGGCCGGCAAACAGGACGCGGATGGATTTCATGGTCGTGGCTATACGGCCACAATCGCGAGATCCATCCGATCTCCAAAACGCAGCTCTGTCATACCTCGAACCGATACCCCTCCCCCCGCACCGTGACGATGTGCCCCTGATCGCCGATCTTCTGGCGCAGCCAGGCAATGTGGACGTCCACGGTCCGTGGCGTGATGAAGGGCTGATCTTTCCAGATCTGAGAAAGAATCGTCTCACGGGTCACCACCTGCCCCCGATGATTCACCAGCAGCCTGAGCAGCTCGGCCTCCTTCGCGGAAAGCGGGAGCGGCTGACCGTCCTTGAGGAACTCGCCTTTGGAAAAGTCGGCGCTGATCGCTCCGAAACGGATTGTCATCACCGGAGTCAGCTCGGTCTTCCGCAAGCGCCGCAGCAGGGCATCGATCCGGGCCAGGAGTTCGTCAGGATCGAAGGGCTTGACCAGATAATCATCCGCACCGGTGCGCAGGCCCTGGACACGGTCATCCACCTGCCCTCTTGCCGTAAGCATCAGGATGCCGCCATCGAAACCCGCCTCGCGAACGCCGCGGCAGATGTCGTAGCCGGATTTCCCCGGCAACATGACATCGAGGACCAGCAGGTCGAACGTTCCGGCGGTCGCAAGGCTGAGGCCTTGGTTCCCATCCGCGGCCCATGAGACCTCGTGGCCTTCCGCGCGCAAGAGATCGCACAAAACCTCGGCGATGCCGGGCTCATCCTCGACCAGCAGGATGCTCGCGCTCATCCATCCCCTCCTTCCGCAATGGGCAAACTAACAGTGAAGATCGCGCCGCGGCCGTTCTCTCCACTGCCCACCAAAATCTCGCCGCCGTGGGCCTCGATGATTTCCTTCACCAGGCTCAGGCCGATCCCGCTGCCGCGGATCTGCGCGCCATGCGCTGCGGCTCCGCGGAAGAATGGCTCGAAGATTTTCTCCTGCTCGGCTTTCGGAATGCCGGGACCACGATCGGCGATATGCACCTCAAGCCGCTGACCGGCGATCCGTGAACGCACTCCGATCCAGCCTCCGCTTCCACCATGATTCGCAGCATTGGAAAGGAGGTTCTGAAAAGCCCGCCGCAATGCTGCCTCATCGCCCATCACTGCTGGCAATGCCTCGGGACGAGCCACCTCGATCTCGCATCCGGACGTTTCTGCCGCGGTGTTCGCAAGCGCTTCATCGAGAACGCGGCCGACATCCACCGGGGTTTTGTTAGAGAGCACGCTTCCTTTCCTGACCGCCGAGAAATCCAGCACCTGCTGGACCATCTCCGACAGCTGGTCGGCGTGCTGGAGAATCATCCCGGAGTAGCGGCCGATGCCTTCTGGCGTGTTGACGATGCCGCGTTTGAGATTGTGCGCCGCGCCGCGAATCACGGTGAGCGGCGTGCGCAGCTCGTGGGAGACGGTCGCCACGAAATCCATCTGCGCCTCCGCGAGTTGGCGCGACTTGCGCGTGTGCCGGACCAGCGCCCAGCCCGCCGCGAGAATGAGGCCATTCACAGCAACCGCGAGCACCAGATTGCGACGGCGGGAGGTGGCCACGATCTGCTCAAGCGCACCGCGTTGGCGACGGGTTTCCAGCGTCCACAGCGTCTGGTCCGGTCCGGGGAATTGCCCGTCGCGACCGCGGTGGTTGAAGGCAACCACTACAGGTGCTTCCAACTCTTTCGCAGGTTCCGTCGTGAAAATCGTATCGCCGGAATTCGACATCACCTTCACCTGATGAACGGCGTGGTTGTCTGGATTGAGATACTTGGCCGACAGATCCGGCAGCCACGTGCTGGTCACATAGTGGCTGTCGAGCTCGGCAATGAACCAGCCCGTCTCCGGTGGACCACCACGCGGACCATCATCATCGCCGGGTGACCTCGGTCCACGATCGTCCGGTGGGCCCCCGTCACCACCCGGACCGCGGCTGCCGCCACGGAGCGGAAACTCTAACAGCATGCCCCCTTCATCGGAATAGGGAGCCGAGCCTCCGGCCCCCTTGCGTGAGAGATTCGACTTGAGCGCGGACCACTCCGCCGGCCACTCCGAGTCGGTCATCGCTCCCGTATCGAGATCGATCATCCGCAAGGTCACAACCCGGCGGACGGGAGTGGCGAGCGCCAACCGGCGAAAGATCGGCCGCGGATTTCCCTTCCGCCAGTCGCTGACGCGCCGGGCAATGGCGGCATCACTCAAGTCGCGTCCGGACGGCACTAGGGCGGTGCAGCTCCGCCCGAGCTCGCCATCGAAAGCCTCGCAGAAATCGCGCGTCGCTTCCTCTTGCTTGCCGCCCAGGCGTTCAAACTCGGCCTTCGCCAGCTCCCCGGTCCAACGGAACTGCAAGATGGTGAGCACCGCGCACAGCACGACCAGCAGCAGCACGAACCCGTGCTCCATCCTCGTCTGTTTCCGCGGGCCGTCCATTTCCCGCAGCCTAAACGACGCATCGCTCCACGGGCAATCCCATCCGGAGCTCTTAACACTCCTTAACACGACACGCCGCACTGCCGGGATTAGACGATCCGGTGATGAAAACCTCTCGAAGCCTCATCGCCATCCTTGGCTTGATTTCCGGAGCCCAGGCCGACACCGCGAACACCGCCGCGGTGGTGTCCGCCGCGAACGCCTTCATGGCACCCCTGACCACGGCGCAGAAGACCGCCATCGACGGCACAAGCGCGAACATCAACACGTCCGTCCTCTACAATGGACCCGGCACCACCAATGGCCTCGCCAATGTCGGAGTCTGGTCGAACCTGCCGACCAGCGGAACCAGGCGCAATGGACTGCGCATGACCGAACTCAGCACGACGAATCAAACCAACGCCCTCGCCATCGCCACCGCGGCCCTCAGCACGAGCGGCAAGCAATTGCTCGATGACGTGCGCGCTGCGGACCGCTTCATCGCGGGCGAGTCGACCAACCGCAGTCCTTCCGGCAATGCCAACAGCAGCATGTGGGGCTACGGGAAGTATTACACCGCCTTCGTCGGCTCGCCCTCGACCACCGCGCCGTGGACCTATCAATTCGGCGGCCACCACCTCGCGTATAACATCACCTACAACGGCACCTACACCAGCGGGATGCCGATCTTCGCAGGCACCGAGCCGAACAGCTTCACCGATAACACCGGGACCTACGCGCCGCTCGGCAAGCAGCGCACGGCCATTCTCGCCTTGCGCAGCGGCGGGACTTACACGCCGGTTCACACGCGCCTCGATGGCACGCAAACGGCCGTAACCGCCGGGGCCATCACAACCTCGGCCCTGCTCAGCGGCACCTACAGCGGCGTTGTCATGGGACCGAGCCCGCACGATACCACCTTTCCAAAGAGCTATCCGACCACCGGAAGAGGCCAGCTCTACTCGACGCTGACCGCGGCCCAACAGGTGGTCGTGGTCGACTACATCAAGGTCTGGGTCAGCTACCTTCACCCCACGATCGCGGATGAAATGCTGGCGATCTACCTGAGCCCACAGGCGCTCGCGGAAACCTACATCGGCTACGCTGGCAGCAGCGCCACGCTGGCCACCAGCGGCAACTACTTCCGCATCGATGGCCCGCGCTGCTGGATCGAATTCAGCGTGGAGGGAGGCGTTTACCTCTCCGGCGGCGTTCACGATCACGGCGTGGTTCGCGACAAGCTCGCCGACTACGGCGCGGCCTATGGCAGCACCACCATCTCGACCACGGTCCGCCCGCCATCCATCACGACGCAACCTTCCAATCAATCGGCTGCCGCGGGCGGAAGCGCCACGTTTTCCGTCGTCGCCGCATCGACAGGCACTGGCACCGCAACACTGAGCTATCAGTGGCTCAAGGATGGCAGCGCCATCTCCGGTGCGACCTCAGCTTCCTACGCCATCTCCGGGGCCTCCGCCGCGAACGTTGGCAGCTATCAGGTGCAAGTGATCAGCACCGGCGGGCTGGTGACCAGCAACGCCGCTACCTTTTCACTGACCGCCTCCTCACCGGCGATTGATACCAGCTCGACGCTTCCCGGTGAAACGGTCGGCTACGCTTATTCGCAGACGCTCACCGCCAGTGGAGGAACCTCGCCCTACACTTGGACTCTCGACTCAGGAACATTGCCCACGAATCTGGCGCTCGGCACCAGCGGGCTGATCTCCGGCACGCCTAACACGGCTGGCACCTTCAATTTCACCGCGAAGGTCACGGACAGCGCTTCGGCCACGGCCACCAAAGCCTTCACGGTGACAGTCATCGAGCCGCTCACGCTCTTTCTCAATACCTACGGACTGACCGATGCTTCGGCCGATGACGATCACGATGGCGTGAGCAATCTCCTTGAATTCTTCTTCGGCGGCGACCCGACCGTCGCGGATGGCAGTAGCACCCTTCCGATCGGCACCTACAACCGCAGTGCGGCAACTTTCACCTATACCTTCCACATCCCGGAAATCGATGGATCGATCTCCTGGCTCTGCCAATACACCGGCGATCTCGCCACATGGATCGACGCCGTGAACGGCACCAACGGCGTGACGATTCAAGCAGGCACCGCGGTGGACGGCGACGTGCCGGTAACAGTCACGATCCCCACCACCAGCAGCCGCATCTTCGCCCGGGTGAAAGTCACTGGCCCCTAATCTGCCATGAAACGCCTCCTGCTCCTTTTGCTCTCCATCGTCACCTTGCAGGCTCACGACGTGCCGGGGTCGGCGGTCGCGCTGGACTTCCATCCCGACTCAGTGAGCGCGGAACTCACCCTGCCGCTGCAAGAGCTGGAGCTGAGTTTCAAGCAGCCGCTGTTAGACAACCCAGCCTCGGTCATCGAGCGATACAAGCCGCAGCTGCAATCCTACATCGCCGAGCACATTCAGCCAATGGCTCCCGATGGCCGCCCGTGGGCCGTCGAGGTAGCTGAGATGAAACTCCAGCTCGGCTCGGCACCGTTCGATCTCATTGCCGAGGTCCGCATGACCCCTCCGCCGGGAGCAAGCCCTCGGAAATTCTGCTTCAACTATTCGATCATCAATCACGAGGTGATGACCCATCGCGCGATGGTCTTCGTGCGCAATGACTGGGATACGGCGGTCTTCTCCGGGCATCCGGAAACCCTCGGCATGCTCCAGTTCGTCGTGACCGGCATGGACATCGATCGCAGCCGGGGCTCGTGGACACAGGGTTTTCGCAGCGTGTTCCGGCACGGGATACAGCATATTTCCGAGGGCACCGATCACCTGTTGTTCCTTCTGGTGCTGTTGCTCCCAGCACCGTTGCTCGCCGCAGGAAAACGCTGGAGCGATCCAGTCGGCGTGAAGACGACGGTGATGAGGCTGCTCAAGATTGTCAGTGCCTTCACCCTCGGGCATTCGCTCACCTTGGCCCTCGCGGGCTTGGGCTGGCTGCGACTCCCTTCCCAACCGGTCGAGGTGATGATCGCCGTTTCCATCCTCGTCTCCGCCGTGCATGCTATCCGCCCGTGGTTTGCAGGAAAGGAAGCATGGATCGCCATCGGCTTCGGGCTGATCCACGGCCTCGCCTTCGCCAGCACGCTCGAAAGCCAAGGCTTCTCCACTTGGCATCTCGCCCTGAACATCCTCGCCTTCAATCTGGGGATCGAGGCCATGCAACTTTTCGTGGTCCTCTGCCTCGCTCCCTGGCTGGTGCTGCTGAGCCGGACCAAGGCCTATGCCGTCATCCGGATCGGCGGAGCAATCTTCGCCGGTGTCGCCGCGCTCGGATGGATTGCCGAGCGAGGCCTCGGCTGGCCGAACCCGATCGAGCATGCCGTCACGGCCCTCGCGGCACATGGTTGGTGGATCGTAGCGATTCTCGCAGCCGCGACGTTGCTCGCGTTGCTGATGAACAAGTCGAAACAGGCAGCCGTCATCCCTTGATCGCCCACCGGAGCTTGGCGGGAATGCTGCGCGGATTATTCCGGCGTTCGTCGGGACCGGCGGTGACGACTCCATCGCTGGCTGCGGCGTAGGTCCCGTCACGCTCGCCCGCTTGGAATGCCTTCTTCACCCGCCGGTCCTCGCCGGAGTGGAAGGTCAGGATCGCCACCCGACCGCCCGGCTTCAGGCATAGCGGAAGCTGTCGCAGGTAGGCATCCAGCGAAGAGAACTCCTCATTCACCGCGATGCGGATCGCTTGGAAAACCCGGCGGATGGTGAGGTCGGAGCGCTCCGTATCGAGTTTCGCGACGGCAGGCATCGCGTGAAGCGCGGCGACCAAAGCTTTCGTCGTGGGAATATGGCGGCCTGCAAGCGCGCTCGCGATCTCCTCCGCCAGCGGCTCGTCGGCGTTCTCTAACAGCGCCTCCGCCAGCTTCGCTTCCTTCACCTTCGCCAACCACTCCGACGCGGCAATCCCCCGCTCCGGATTCATCCGCATGTCCAGCGGGCCATCGACCTTGAAGGTGAAGCCGCGGGCCGGGTTGTCGAACTGCATCGAGGAGCAGCCGAGGTCCGCGAAGATGAAATCGACCGCTTCCAGCCCGAGGCCATCGAGCACCTTTCGGATGCCGGCGTAGTTCGAGCGGACTGCCGTGAAAGCTTCTTCACCGAATCCCGCCGCTCTCAGGCGAGCTTCGGTCTTCGGTTGTTCAAGTGGATCGACATCGAGCCCGATCAAGCGACCGCCGGGCGAAATACGGGACAGGATTTCCCGCGCATGGCCGCCGTAGCCAAGGGTGCAATCGACGCCCGCTAGACCGGCATCAAGCCGAAGGGATTCCAAGCATTCCTCGATCATGATCGGCACGTGCATGCCGGCCGGGGTTTTCCCCGACCCCAGCACCTTGCCCACCGTGTCGGCGTAGCGATCCGGATTGTGCTCCTTGTATTTGTCCTCGAAGCGCCGCGGGTTCTTGCCCGAGTAGCGCTTGCGTCGCGGCGGCCGCGGCGTTTCGTCCATGGCGGGAGGCTACGGTGGCGGAGGACGGTTCCGCGATGGGAAATATCGCCGGACCGTTCTCGCCAGTTTCAGCAGATTCCTTGTAACCTCAGGCGCGCCTTCCTTCAGGAACCCGTGTGACTACGAAAATCTGTCCGGTTTGCCATGCTCCGATTCCCGCCCACGCTCCGGGCGGGCTTTGCCCGGCGTGCCTCCTGCGCGATGCCGAGGACCCACCCGAATCCGGCCGGGCGACACCTTCGATCGAGGAAGTCGCTGCGGCGTTCCCGACCCTGGAGGTGCTCGAAAAGATCGGCCAAGGCGGAATGGGCGTCGTCTTCAAGGCCCGCCAACCCGCGCTCGACCGCATCGTCGCCTTGAAGATTCTCCTTCCCGAGTTGGGCCGCGATCCCGCCTTCGCCGAGCGCTTCGCCCGCGAGGCGCGGGTGTTGGGCAAGCTGAACCACCCGAACATCGTCATGGTCTTCGAGCACGGCGAGTCAGGCGGCTTTTTCTACCTGCTGATGGAATACGTGGATGGCGTGAATCTGCGCCAAGCCATGCGCGCGGGACGCTTTACCCCCGAACAAGCGCTCGCCCTCGTTCCCGGCATTTGCGATGCCCTCCAAGCGGCCCACGCCCAAGGAGTGTGGCACCGCGACATCAAGCCCGAGAACATTCTGTTAGACGCCGCGGGCCGGGTGAAGATTGCCGACTTCGGCATCGCCCGCATCGTTGGAGACCCAGCGCGTGACTTCACGCTCACCCGCACTGGAAACGCCCTCGGCAGCGTCGCCTACATGGCCCCCGAGCAGCACGAGAAGCCGCATGAGGTCGACCACCGCGCCGACATCTACAGCCTCGGTGTGGTCATCTATGAAATGCTCACCGGCGAGTTGCCCCTAGGCCGTTTCCCCGCTCCGAGCCGACGCGCGGAAGTGAATGCGCAGATCGATGAGATCGTGCTGCGAACCTTGGAAAAGGAACGCGAACTCCGCCAACAAAGCGCAGGCGAGGTGAAAACAGACGTGCAAGACGCGGCAGCCGGGACATCCCGGAGCGCCCCTGCGGTTTCATCACCCGGCCGCCCGTCGCAGCTCTTGCGCTGGTCCTCGATGCTTCTTTTCGGAGCGGGTTTGCTCTTGGTGGCCGCCTATGTCGTCGGGGACCCCATACGGGTTGCGACGGAGTCGAACGACTGGTTTCCCTTTGAAGCGGCCGCCCTCATCGGCGCCCCCTTTCAGGGAACCTTGAACACGATGGCTGTGTTCCTCGGATTGAGTGCGGTTTTCGGAGGTCTTGGCTTGCTGGGATGTCTTGGATGCCTGCTGGATCGGATACTTGTCAGGCGACCCCAAGGGCCTTTCTTGGAACCGGACAAATTGACCGTCTGGAGTCTCGGCTTGTTCCTTGGAGGAGCGCTGCTGTTTGTGGCGACCACCTTGTTCACTTCAGGATCGAATCAAGGAATCCTGCTGGCGCTGGCACTCACGGCCGTGGTCGCCGGCTACATCGGGAGCCTGATGGCACTCAACAGAATGCGCAGCGGGCGGATCTCCCGCATCTGGCGTCCCGGACTGAGATTCATCGTGTGGACTCCGCCAAGCCTCTTGATCCTCGGCCTCGCAGTCGCGCTTTTAAGACCTTCAAGCTTCACAGCTACTTCGCAGCGGCGGGCGCAGGACGCGCGGCGTGCTGCGGACGAGAAAGTGCACCAGGCAGAGCTGACAGCGGCGCCGGATCGCAGCTTCGGTCCCATCATCGAACGCATCATTCCCTCGCCAGCAGCAGGAGTTCCGTGCCTGTTGGATTTTGATACGGGAGAATTCATCAGCCCACCGGAAGCACTCGCGGAAAAACTCCGGAAGGGAGAGGCCGCCATTGGGGTGGATGACTTGGCATGGCTGCGGACAAGCGGCGCGGATGCCGGGATAAATTCGCCTGCGATCTCGCTACGCTTGTTCGAGGGTGCCGCGAATAGCAGCAAGCCGGATGGCGGCATGACCTTGCGCTTCGACGATTGGACTCCGTCACGGGTGATCGCCAACTGGAACAACAGTTACGAAGGGCAACATCGCTTCGACACGCCGGACCGGACCTTCTATGCGACACCGGCCTTTTCTCCCGACGCGATGGCCTTCATCACCCGCGAGGGAGGCATGGGAGTGCTGGAGGTGTTTGGATCCTCGGTCAATCCACCCGGCGTAAAGATCCGCTACCGGCTGATCAAAGGCCTGACGGATACTCATCCCTCCAATACCGGGGCAGCCGGGCGGGGTCCTCATCCCGCCATCGAACTCCCGGCGGAAAGCGCCGAAGACGTCTTCCGCAAGATGAACTCAGCCGCCAACGCTTCCGACGGCGACGAATTCGTGAAGTGGCTGAGCAGGCGAAAGTATCCGGATGGCAGGACGGAGGGCCCGGTCACTTGGCTCACGAATTGGTTTTTCGGCGACATCCGATACCTGAAGCGTGGAAACGACCCGGCAACCGAGATCTTCGCACCCGGCAAGCCCAGCACCACGATTCTCTGGGCAGGAATAGCAAAGCCGGATGGCAAGATCGACTATCGCGAATTCGTGTTCTGCATGGAAGACGGCGTCTGGCGCTACGAAGTCAACCTCCCTCCACGCTATCGTCCCCACTGCCGGATCGAGTTTCAGCCTCCAAATGGTGACGCGGCGGCGATCCTGAAAACCCATCTCGACCCGATGTCCACGCTGATCAGAGTCGCGGGAAGCAAGAGCCAGTTTGACGTGGTGGTCGGCTCGGGCGAGGCGGAAAACTCCGTCGTGCTGACTAACAGTGGTGCCGAATGGCTTCAAAAGTCCCTGAAGACCGTCGGCCTCTCCGACTCATTCAAGATCATCACACCTGCAGAAAAGCCCTCAAAGCCATGGGAGGGAGAAGACGAGCCCCCACCCTCCGAGAAGCCCTCAAGATGACCGGGAATTCCTTCCATCCCACTCGCTGGACCTTGGTTCTTCGTTCCCACGGCGAGAGTGAAGATGCCCGCGCCGCGCTCTCCGAACTGTGCGCCGCTTACTACGAGCCGGTGGTCATCTTCCTCCGGCGCGATGGCCGCGGTGACGATGCTGCACGAGAGAAAGCCCATGCCTTCTTCGCCGTGGTGTTAGAGGACGGGCTCGGATCGCCGGATCCGGGCCAGGGTCGCTTCCGCAGCTACCTGCTCGGTGCGTTGAAGCACTTCCTGATCAATCAGCGCGACGCCGAACTCACCGCTAAACGCGGCGCCGGCGCCGAGCATGTCTCGCTCACCCATGAAACCGATACCGCACCCGGCCTGCCGATGCCGGGCGTTTCCGATGACACGCTCGCCTTCGACCGCGAATGGGCGCTGGCCCTGCTCGCCCGCGCGCTCTCCGCCTTGGAAACCGAGCACACCGGAAAATCCAAGGTCTTTGAAACACTCAAGCCGTGGCTCGACGGGGGTGCAGAAACCTCCCAAGCCGAGGCCGCCCGCATCCTCGGAATGTCCGAAAACGCCGTAAAAGTGGCCATCCACCGCCTGAGGGCGCGGCTTCGCGAACTCATTCGTGCTGAGGTCGCGGCCACCGTAAATGACCCGGCAGAAGTCGCCGACGAGCTCCGCCACCTCATCGCCGTCGCCAGTTCGGAGTAAAATGGACCGTGTCACCGCCCAAAGCTGCCATTTGACAGCTAACGGAAGCCCCCTATTTTCGCGGAACCCCGATGGGCCACTCATCCGACCTCGACCCCGCCTTCCGCTCGCATGCACCAGGTTACTGGCCCGCGGAGGCGATGACCGACTGGCACGAACATGCCTGGCAGCTCAAGAACCGCGTTTCTTCGCTGTCCGCACTCGAAAGCCGTATCAAGCTCACCGATGAGGAACGCGCAGGCGTCCTCCTCGCCGGCAACAAGCTGGCGATGTCGATCACGCCGCACTTCTTCAACCTGATCGATCCGAACGATCCGAATTGTCCGATCCGCCGGCAGGTCATCCCGCGCCTGGAAGAAGCCTGGGACGCGCCCGAAGAAATGGCCGATCCCTGCGGCGAGGACTCGCACATGCCCGTGCCCGGCCTCGTCCACCGCTACCCGGACCGCGTGCTTTTCCTCGTCACCGACCGCTGCGCCTCCTACTGCCGCTACTGCACCCGCTCGCGGGTCGTTTCCGGCGTGGGCGAGCAGCATCTGGAAACCCAGTGGGAAGCCGCCTTCAAGTATCTGGAGGAGCACACGGAGGTCCGTGACGTGCTGCTTTCCGGTGGAGATCCCCTGCTCTTCTCGGATGCGAAGCTGGAGAAAATCCTCAGCCGCATCCGCGCGATCCCGCACATCCAGTTCCTGCGCATCGGCTCGCGCATCCCGATCTTCCTTCCCCAGCGGATCACGCCGGAGCTGTGCGAGATGCTGAAGAAGTATCACCCGCTGTTCATCTCGGTGCATACCAATCACCCCCGCGAATTGACGCTGGAGGTGAAGGAAGCGCTTGGACGCCTGGCCGACGCCGGCATCCCGCTCGGCAACCAGAGCGTGCTGCTCAAGGGCGTGAACGATTCCGTGGAAGTCCAGACGGCCCTCGTTCACAAGCTCCTGATGTGCCGCGTGCGGCCCTACTATCTCTATCAGTGCGACCTGATCCGCGGCTCCTCGCACCTGCGGACCTCGGTCTCGAAGGGCCTCGAAATCATCGAGGGCCTGCGCGGCCACACCACCGGCTACGCGATCCCGCAGTTCGTGATCGATGGCCCCGGCGGCGGCGGCAAGATCCCGCTCAATCCCAACTACGTGGTCCACCAGGACCGCGACAAGACCGTGCTGCGGAACTACGAAGGCGAAATCTTCGAGTATCCCGAGCCCACGATCATCCCGGGAACCGAGTTGGAGCGACTGAAGGAGGAATCGACCTGCTGCCCCTGATCTAGCAGATGGCCACTTGCACGATCCACTTACTGATACACCGTAGCCGCACATGACCTGGAACGACCGTTTTCTCGACATCTTCGACCGCAGCGTGAAGCGCTACCAGTCCGGCGACAAGGACTTCACCGGCTACTACACTGCCGCCGACTCCGCCTTGCTCGCCGAGATCGGGTACAAGCCGCGCGAGTTCTTCGATTTCGTGGAGGACTTCTGCGAGGAAGGCAGCCCGTCCGCTTCGACCTCGCTGCTGGTCGCAGCCGCCCGCCGGGACTATTTCCAAGTCGTCATGAAGGGAAAGCCGGGCGAGAAGGAATTGACGCGAGATGACATTCCCACCTTCGGCGATGAGATGGATGGGATCGCCTATCTGCCCCGGATTCTCGCCAAAGCGAAGGCCAAGCTCCGCGGCGAGCTAGATCCCGACCTCATGTATGGCTGCGGTGGCGACCGCGCCTTCCTCCAGCGCAATGGTGACCGCCACATGGCCGATTTCCTCCGCCAAGTCTGGGCGGCCGACGGTGACGACGCCAAGGTGCTGGCTTGGATTCGCTCCTGATTCGCTGAAGATTTCGCTGCGAAATCAATCAGCAAATCCGAGGTAAATGATTCGTAGTTAGACGTATCAGAGCTTCCCATTTGCCGATTTTTCGCTGCATAACCCGCGGCGCATGGCTCGCCCCCCACGATTAGCCACAAAAGACCTGTCTTCGCGCCTCGAACGAGGCGGCCCCGCCTCCGCCGCGGACCTCGCCACCGTTTTCCGGGTCGATCGCTCGACGATCACCCGGACTCTCGGCGATCTCGGCCCGGACATCACCAGCATCGGTGCCACCCGCCGGACGCGCTATGCGCTCCGTCGAAAAGTGCGTAAAACCGCCTCGGCCTGGACCCTGTATCGGATCGATGCCACGGGTCGGCCGGAGCCCCGTGGCACCCTCGAAGCGCTTCACGGAGCGTGGCGAATCCACTGGGCCGACACCGCTCCCGCATGGGCCGGCCACTTCACCGATCCTGACGGATTGTGCGATTCCCTGCCGGGATTCCTCCGCGACCTCCAGCCCGGCGGATTTCTCGGAAATGCCGAGGCGCAGCGACTGGCGATGGGCCTGCAAGTGCCACCTGACCCACGGCTCTGGCATGACGACGACCTCGTCATGTTCCTTCAAACCGCCGGGACGGACCTCCCGGGCGCTTGGATTCTAGGCGACGACGCTCTCCGGCGCGCCCTCGCCCTACAAATCCAGCCACTTCCCGAGACCACCTTGGCCCCGCATCAGGCGATGATGCGCTACCCGGAACTCGCCATCCGGACCATGTCAGGCAGCCCCATCGGCGGGCTGGCTGGTGGCGAGCAGCCGAAGTTTCTCGCCACCCTTGAGGAATCCGGCGTCGAGCGCCGCCAAGTGCTGGTGAAATTCTCCCCACCGATGACCCAAGGAACCGGCCGCCGCTGGGCTGACCTATTGGCCATGGAATGGCACGCGCTCGAGCTGCTGGCAGAAGTCGGCCTCGCGGAAAAAGGCCACCGCCTGCTCGACGCGGGCGGACGTCGCTTTCTCGAAATCACGCGATTCGACCGCACTCGCCAAGGCGGACGCCTCCCCGTGATCTCATTGAAGTCCCTGAATGGCAGCCACAGCGCCGACTGGACCGCCAAAGCCTCCGACCTGGAGAAATCCGGCCTCATTGACGCCACGGAAGCCGCGAAAGTGCGCCGTTTGCAGGCCTTCGGCGAGCTGATCGGCAATGACGCCATGCACGCCGAGAACCTGAGCTTCCGCATGACCGATGAGCTCCCGCTCGAGCTCGCCCCCGCCTACGACATGCTCCCCATGCTCTGGGCCCCGGGCCCGCAGGGAGAGCTCATGGACCGCACCTTCGCCCCTTCCCCGCCTGTCCCCGCCGCAGCGGAGGCCTGGCGGGAGATGCTTTCACTGGCCCGGGAATTCTGGAGCCGGGTCATCGCCGACCAGCGGGTCTCGCGGGAGTTCGCGGCCACCGCGCGGAATGCCGGCGAAGCGCTGACACGCTTGCACGAGAGGTTCGGCTGAAGGCGGTGTTTTTAGACACGCAACGCGCCCCGGGTCGCTTTGCCGGTGTCGGCGTGGATTCGCGCTGGCCGTGTCGCCCACGGGCACCCATTCTTTTCGAAAGCCGAACAATGACGACTGAAGAACTGCAGGACCGGATCGCCGCCACCAGCGGCTGGATTACCTCCGTGAAGGAAGAAATGGGCCGCGTGCTGGTCGGTCAGGACCGGCTGGTGGACCGGCTGATCGTCGGCTTGATATGCAATGGACACATCCTGCTGGAAGGTGTCCCCGGCCTGGCGAAGACCCTCGCGGTCAAAGCGCTCTCCGGCTCGCTCGATGCCAGCTTCGCGCGTTTCCAGTTCACGCCCGATCTGCTGCCGGCCGACCTTCTCGGCACCATGGTCTACAACCCGCAGGAGGCGAAGTTCACGCCGAAGCTGGGCCCGATTTTCAATAACCTGATCCTCGCCGACGAAATCAACCGCGCACCGGCCAAGGTCCAGTCCGCCTTGCTTGAGGCGATGCAGGAAAAGCAGGTCACGCTCGCAGACACGACCTACAAATTGCCCGAGCCGTTCCTGGTGCTGGCGACGCAGAACCCGATCGACCAGGAAGGCACCTATCAGCTCCCGGAAGCCCAGCTCGACCGCTTCCTGCTCAAGGTGAGCGTGGGTTATCCTACCAAGGACGAAGAGCTGCAGGTGCTCGACCGCATGGCGAACTCCTCTCCGGTCTATCAGACGCGCACCGTGGCCAGCCCGCAGCAGGTCGCCGAGTCCCGCTCGCACGTGAACCAGATCTACATCGATCCCGCCGTGCGCGAGTACATCGTCGATCTCATCCGCGCGACCCGCTTCCCGGCAAAGATCGATGGCGGCCTGAAGCACCTCATCCGCGCTGGCGCCTCACCGCGTGGCACGATCAATCTCGCCCTCACCGCCCGCGCCCGCGCCTTCAGTGCCGGCCGCGCCTACGTCACGCCGCAGGATGTGAAGGACATGGTCCACGACGTCCTCCGCCACCGCATCCTGCTCAGCTATGAAGCGGAAGCGGAAGAAGTGAACACGGACCAGATCCTGGATCGCATCCTTTCGAAGGTGCCGGTGCCTTAAGACTCATCTGCCGTCTCGCCATGACTCAAGACGAGCACATCGAGGAAGTGATGAGCCGGGTCCGGAAGCTCGAGCTCAAGGCCCGGCGACTGGTGAGGGAAACCTTTGCCGGCGAATACCAGTCTTCGTTCCGTGGCCAAGGCCTCGATTTCGATGACTTCCGCGAGTATGCGCACGGCGATGAAATCCGCTTCATCGACTGGAATGTCACCGCGCGGATGGGCACGCCCTACATCCGCAAGTTCCGCGAAGAGCGCGAGCTGGCGGTGATCCTGGCCGTGGACATCTCGGGCTCCGGCGAATTCGGCAGTGTCCACTTCTCCAAGCGTGAAGCCGCAGCCGAAGCAGCGGCGATCCTCGGCTTCAGCGCGGCCGGCAATGGCGACAAGGTCGGCCTGCTGCTGTTCGCGAAAGAGCCGGTCCTGTTTGTCCCCGCCGCGAAGGGAACGCGCCACGTGCTGCGAATCGTCCGCGAAATCCTGATGGCGCAGCCCGACAAGCAGGGTACCTCCATCCAATCCGCCTGCGATTTCCTGATCCGCACCCTGCGCCGGAAGGCCTTTGTGTTCATGATCTCGGACTTCTTCGACGACCCGCTCGACAAGCCCCTCGGCAAGGTCGCTCGCAAGCACGAGACCGTCGCCCTGCAAGTGACCGATCCCCTTGAGATGACCCTGCCGAAAGCCGGCCGTGTCGTCTTCACCGATCCCGAAACCGGCTGGGAAGCGCTGATCAATACCAACAATGCCAACCTCCGCATGGGCTATGAGAAGCTGATGCGCCGGCAAATGGAAGGCGTCCGCGCCATCTGCAAGAAGAACGGCATCGACCACGCGCAGATCTCGACCGACCGTGACCGGCTCGGCGATTTGCATCGTCTCTTGAAAAAACGCGCCCGCAAGCGCACCCGCTAAGCTAACGAACGATGGCCAAGGAATCCGATGACGCGTTGGTGCTCCGGGAACTCGTCCCGGCGGACCCGCTGCTGCCCGATCCCGGCATGCCGCCGTGGGGATGGGTGCTGATCGGCCTGGCCGCTGCCGCGGTGATCGGCTTCCTCTTTTTCCTGCGCCGCAGCAAGCACACGGAAACCGACCCACGCCATCTGCGTGAGGAAGCCTACGCACGGGCACAGCACGATCTCGAAGCCGTGCCCGAGGGAGGCATGCAGGCCGCTGCGACCAAGGTCTCGCTGGTCCTGCGGCGCTATCTCGCCACGGTCTGCGGGGATCCGGCGCTGTTTGAGACCCACGAGGAGTTCGTTTCCCGCCACGCGGCGCTGTCCGGCTATCCCGAGGACCTCCGGAATGTCACCGCGGAAGGGTTTTCCCATCTGGCCCGATTGAAGTATGGTCGCGACACAAATGGCGATCCGGTGGCGCTTTTCGGAGCGGCCCGCCAATTGCTCGACCGCCTCCACCAGCATCAGCCCGCATGACGGATTTCTTCACACATTTCCGCTTCGCCCAGCCGCAGTGGCTGCTGCTGCTGATCCCCTGCTTGCTGCTGTTCATCCTGCGCCGCGGCCGGGGGGCTGAGGCGGCACTGACTTTCTCCACGCTCTCGGTGCTCGTCAGCATGGGGGCCAAGGTCCGCCGCTCCGCCTTCTCCTTCGGCATGCCGCTGGCCATCCTCGCGCTGGTCCCGGCCATCCTCGCGATGGCCCGCCCGGTATGGCGGAATGAGTATCAAAGCAAGACCGCCAGCGGCATCGACATCGTGATCGCCTTCGATGTGTCACTGTCGATGAGCATCGATGACTTCCACACGCCGGACGGCCGCCCCGTGAAGCGGCTGGATGCGGCGAAAGCCGTGGTGAACAAGTTCATCGAAGGCCGCACCGACGACCGCATCGGCATGGTCATCTTCTCGGGACGCCCCTACTCGGTGAGTCCCATCACCCTCGATCACGATTGGCTGCTCCAGAGCTTCCGGCAGGTGGACCTGAATATCCTGAAGGAAATGGGCACCGCCATCGGCTCCGCCATCGCCGCTTCCTCCACGCGTCTCGAATCCCGCGACGCCAAGAGCAAGATCATCGTGCTGCTCACCGATGGTGCTTCGAATTCCGGCAAAATCGCCCCGGTCGAAGCGGCGGAAAACGCCAAGAAGCTCGGCATCAAGATTTACACGATCGCGATCGGCACCGAGGAGGGCCGCGTCGAGAAGCACATCCAGCGCTTCGCCCGCCAGGAATTCGACCTGCCGACCCTCAGGAAAATCGCATCCCTGACCGGCGGCGAGCACTACTGGGCGCAAACGATCGATCAGCTGGAGAGCACCTTCAAAACCATCGACCAGCTTGAGAAGTCCGAGACGGTGTCCCGCACCGTGATCGAGGACACCGAGCTGTTCCCGTGGTTCATTATCGCCGCGGTGATCGGCTCGCTGGCCGCCGCCTTCGTCCTGGCCCTCAACCCGCCGCCCGCACCATGACCCTAGCCCAACCCGCCTGGCTCCTGCTGCTGCTTGTGCTTCCGCTGTTCGTGATCGGGGCGGTGCTGACCGCGCGTCTGCGCCGCAAGCAGTGGGCCGCCTTTGCCGCGCCGCGATTGCGATCGAAGCTGCTGCGCCGCGCGAGTCCGCTGCCGCGCTGGCTGGCATTCTCCTTCCTTTTGGCGTCAGTCGTATTGCTGGCGATCGGTCTGGCTCGCCCGCAGACGACGAGGGGCCTCGAGACCGAAACCACCAAAGGCCGCAATGTGCTGCTCGCGCTGGATCTTTCCCGCAGCATGCTGGTGACCGACCTCAAGCCGAACCGGCTGACCCAGGCAAAGACGCTCTGCTACGATCTGATGGAGGCCCTTCCCGGCGACCGCATCGGCGTGATCGCCTTCGCCGGTGAGCCGTATCTCGTCGCTCCGCTCACCCCCGACCATGCGGCGGTGCGCGAAACGATCGATCAGCTCGATACCGACTACATCCCGGTGGGCGGCACGAATCTGGAAGGCACGCTCGAGATGGCGATCAAGACGCTGAAGGAGACCGGCCAAAAGGAAAACGCGCTGATCCTCATGACGGATGGCGATGAAACCACCGGCAAGATGATGAAGCTGGCGGCGGAGGCAAAGCGCGCGGGCATCTATGTCTTCACCATTGGCATGGGCACCGAGCTCGGCGACTTTGTGCCGGACAAGGATTTTAGCGACGGTCGACATCGCGACACTGCCGGCAACGTGGTGCGCAGCGCACTGAATGCCGAACCGCTCAAGCGGATGGCGTTGGAAACCGGCGGCCGTTTCGCCGCTGCCACCTCCGCCACCAGCATTCCCGAAATGGTGAAGCTGGCGATTTCTGACATGGAGCAATTCGAGATCACCGGCCGTGAACACTTCGTGCCGAACGAGTACTACCAGTGGTTCGTGCTGCCGGGTATCCTGATGCTGATGACCTCGGTGATTGCCGGCACACGCTGGCGCGGCTTGGGCCCGGCGAGCGCGGCGACCGCCACGGCGCTGATGCTGCTCTTCCCGCAGCCCGCCAGGGCGAGCGTGGAGGAGGATGCCCGCCGCGCACTGGCGGAAGGCCGCCATGAAGAGGCTGCCAATTATTTCAAGGGGCTCGCGATGTCCGAGCAGGATCCGGAACGGATCGCCCGCTATCGCTTGGCGGAAGGCAATGCCGCCTACGCGCAGGGCGATCTCCAGAGCGCGCGCAGTGCCTTCAGCGCGGCGCTCAAGTCGGACGACCCGAGGGTTCGGGCCGCCGCCCATCATGGCATGGGCAGCGTCCTCTTCGGCAGCGGGTGGAAGCGCCTCTCGCGTGATGCCGCCTATCCGAACGTGGGACCGAAGGAAGGTGAGAAGAAGCCGGATGCCTTCGGGAGGATCGCGGATTCCATCCTCGGCCTCTCGAAGGATGAGAAGAAGCCGGAAGAGGGCAAGCCGACGGATCCGATGGAGACCTTCGACACCATGGTCCGGGAGGCGCTTTCGAAGTGGATGCAGAGCGAGGCTCCGGACAGCGGCGACAGCGCCGGCTTCGCGCAATTCAACGACGTGCTCAGCGACTGGATGGACGGAGTGAAGCACTTCGATTCCGCCCTGCGCTACGATTCATCGCTTGAGAGCGCCCGCCACAATCGCGCGCTCACCGTGAAGTATCTCAAGAAGCTGCGTGAGATCCTCGAGGAAGTCTCGGAGAATGCCCAGCAGCTCCAGCCGCAGCCCGGCCAGGGCCAAGGTCAGGCCCAAGGCCAGCCTCAGCCCGGAGAGGGAGAAGGAGGCGACCAGGAAGGCGAAGGCCAGGGCGGCGACAAGCCGAAGGACGGCAAGGGCGGAGAAGGCGACAAGCAAAACCAAGGCAAGAAAGGGGGCGACCGCCCTCAGGATGGCAAGGGTGACAAGGATGGAGACAAGAATGGAGGCAGCAAGCCGAAGGCCGGTGAAACTCCCGAGGACGCCGCACGCCGCATCTTGCGCGAGAATGCCGATTTCGAAAAAGGCGCGCTCAATCCGGGCCGCATGGAATACCGCCAGCCCGAGAAGGACTGGTAACCCGATCTGATTTTCCGACGTGAACCGAATCCGCCAAATCATCCTCTCGCTGCTGCTTGCCGGTGCCGCCCATGCGGCTCCCGGCGTTGACGTGGTCATGAGCAGCCGTTTCCTCGTGCGGGGCGAGCAAGCGAAGTTCGAGATCGTCCTTCGCGGCGGCGACTACAACGACCAGATCGAGCCACTCAAGACGCCCCAGATCAAGAACGTGGACTTCCACTTGCTGGGGTCCTACCCGCAGCGTCGGCCCTACGAAAACCGCCAGCGGCCGGAACTCTCCATCCCCTTCGTGGTCTCGAGCTTCGAAGTGGGCAATCACGTGATCCCGTCGATGGACGTCGTCGTGAATGGCGAGGCCCTGCACACCAGCCCGCTTGAGTTCCGGGTGCTCGATGACATGAGCCTGACCTGGTCCAACGCGACCGTGGGCCAGGAGAAGATCAAGTATTCCGCCGCCTTTTACGCGCTGAAGGATCAGCCCTACCTCGGGGAAAAGCAGCCGGTGGAGCTGAAGATCTATCTGCCCGGCGACCTGATGGTCGTCGACTGGGGCATCCCTGACTTCGAACGCCAGGGCCTGTCCGCGTGGCGCTTCCAGCCGCAGCCTCAGATCGGCCGTGCGCAGCTGTTAGGACGGACCTGCTACGCGATCCCCTATCCCAGCACTGCTTCCACCAATCAGGCCGGTGCGGCCACGCTTGGACCCGCCAGCCTCACCCTGCAGCTTCAAGTCGCCTCGGTGCAGAACTTCGGCCGCGCCTACGCCCAGGCCCTCAAGCTGAATATCCCTGCCCTGACATTCCAATCGAAGCCATTGCCTCCCGGCGCGCCAGAGGGCTTCGAGAATGCCGTCGGACAGTTCAACATGAAGGTCGCCACCGGAGCAACCGACTTGCATGAAGGCGATCCGGTCACGCTGGAAATCTCCGTCTCCGGCAGCGGCAATCTTGATGCGCTCAATCCGCCGAAGCTCCTCGATGCCGATGGCTGGAAGATCTATGATGCCTCGTCCGACGAACGCGGTGAGGAACGCCGCGAGCTTTCCGGCGAGGTAATCTTCCGCCAGTTCATGCGCCCGCTGAAGCTGCAAAAGGCCATCCCCCCTTTCAAGCTGGTCTATTTCGATCCCGCGAAAGGCAGCTACGAAACCGCCCTCTCCGATGCGATCCCGCTCAACGTGCTGCCCTCCACTGCGGCTGGCATCATGGCGGCTCCGCCACCAGCGCTGTCGATGCCGCTGGAGGAGATGACCGATATCCTTGGCGTGGTGAATCCGAATGCCGCGTTGCTTTCTAACAAGCTCCGCCTTCCCTCGTGGAGCTGGCAGATCATCCCGGTGCTGCTAGCGCTCGGCTTGATTGCGAAGATCGCCATGCGTCATCTGGCTCCCCGGCTTCACAAGGACCCTGCTGTCCTCGCCCGTCACAAGGAGTGGCGCGAAGTCGAGAATGCCCCGGACCAAACCTTCTACCGCAAGGCCGCGCATTTCATCGAGCGCTGGCTAGGTGACCGCCAGGATCCCATGATTGATGAAGTGCTCAAGCGCCGCGACGAAAGCAGCTTCCGCCAAGACCGCGCCGAAAGCCGCGTGGACCGCACCGAGCGCAACCGCGTGCTGAAGCAACTCCGCCGGCTCGCGCTGCCGCTGGTGGCGGTCTTGCTGACGCTTTCCGGCGGGCGCGCCCGAGCTGCGGAAGACGCTGGCAAGCTCTTCCAGGACGGACGCTACAGCGAAGCCGCCAAGGCGTGGCTCGATAGCGGCCCCTACGACCAACTCTCCGCCGACACGCTCTACAACATCGGCGATGCCGCCTACCGCATGGGCTCGGCCGGTGAGGCCGCGCTCTACTACCGCCGCGCGCTGGCCCGGAACTCCGCTCACGCCGAGTCGCGCCAGAACCTCCGCTTCCTGGAGCGGAAGTTCGGCTCCATCACCATCGTGCGGCCGGACTATGAGCATCAGATCGCCCGCTTGCCGCTGGGTTTCTGGCAGGGCTTGGTCGCAGCCTCGGCATGGGCCGTGGTGCTCGGACTGCTCGTCTTCCCGGCCACCCGCCCCGGTGCAGGGCTCCGCATGGGCGCCATCGCCGCCTTCGTGAGCGCTCCCCTGATCGCCGCCTGCGGCGTGCTGGGCTGGCACTACTATCCGGACGATGCCCGCTTCGCCCCGCTCAAGGAGCAAGCCGTGGTCGTATCCGATACCGCCACCGTCCGCACCGATGCTGCCCGCACCGCACCGAAGGTGATCGACGCTCCGGCCGGATCACTGTGCAAGCTGGTCAGCCGCTCCGGCGATTGGGCCTATGTCGCCTTCACCAACGAAAGCCGTGGCTGGGTGCCGCTCGTTGACATCCGGCCACTCGTGCCCGAAACAAATCCTGAGGCACCGAAACCCCGCTCCACTGGCGGCGAAAACAACGCCTGATCGCATTCATCCCATCTCCTTCTCTCCAACCTACACGAAACGCATGAAACGACGTTTGATTCTCGCCCTCGCCTTGTTCGCACCCTTCGCCTTCGCGCAGGAGGAAGCCAAGAAGGAAGAGACGAAGCCTGCCGAAGCCGCCAAGACCGAAGCGGTCAAGGACATCAAGATCAAGATGACCACGACCAAGGGCGACATCGAGGCCACCATCTTCGCCTCCAAGGTGCCGGTGACCGCCGCCAATTTCCTCAACCTCGCCAAGCGCGGCTACTACAACGGCATCGCCTTCCACCGAGTCATCGAGAACTTCATGGTGCAGGGCGGCGACCCGACCGAATCCGGCCGTGGCGGTCCGGGCTACAAGTTCGCCGATGAGTTCCATCCGGAACTCAAGCACAGCAAGCCGGGCATCTTCTCGATGGCCAATGCCGGCCCGGGCACCAACGGCTCGCAGTTCTTCATCACCATGGCCCCGACTCCTTTCCTCGATAACCACCACTCGGTCTTCGGCGAAGTCACCAAGGGCCAGGACGTCGTGAACAAGCTGCTCGGCAAGGTGAACACCGGCGAGACCGGCGGAAAGGTCGATCCCGCCGGGAAGGGCGACAAGATCGAGAAGATCGAAATCCTCGACTCCACCGATGCTCTCTTCGCCGCCCAGAAGGCCAAGATCGACGAGTGGGACGCCAAGCTGAAGGCCGCTGGCAAGTAAGCTCCTCGCGTTTTATTTTCCAACGCCAGGCTCCGGCTACTCCGGGCCTGGCGTTTTTCTTTTCGTGCCGGAAGCCTGCTTCCCGTAGCTCCCGCCCTTCTCCACCACCGGCAACTTCGGAGTCGAGGCCTCCGGCTTGTCCTCTGCGAGCCAATGATTGTCCTCGAAGCGAAACGTCTCCGGTGCGGTATCGGCTCCAATGTTGATCTCGTCTTTCACCTTCGCTCTCTGGAAGACGAAGGAGTTCCCGGAAATCACCACATTGCGACATGGAGGAAAACCCTCCGCCTTGGTTTCCTGCAGCACGCGAAAGATCCACTTCTCCGGGCTCTTCACGGTATTACCAGTGAACTCCGCGCCATCAACACCGGTGAAGGCGGTGGCACACATGCCGCCCTCGATGGTGTTCTCGCGGACCGTAATACGACGCGCCTCGTACTTCGCGCCCGGCGGACGGAAGTAGTCCATGCCGGTCGAGCCGCCAGCCTGGATTGGACGCTCGCCCGCGTCTTTGAAGCGGCACTTCTCGATCACGATGTCCTCGCAGCCGCCCTTAAACTGCGGACCGGTGTGCTGCGAGAAGCCGGGCTTGCCTGTGAAGACACAGCCGGTGATGAGTGACTTGTGGCAACCGACGAAATCGATGGCCTGACCTCCCCAGCCTGAGATCCGGCAGTCGCGGATCGTTAGATCATCGAGGCCCGAGCACTTGATGGCATCGAAGTTTCCGTCGGGGCCGATATCACTCACCTCGACGCCTTCGATCAGCACCTTGACCACCGGCCGTTCCATTTCACCACCATCATCGAGGTTGATGCCGTTGCCGCTCTGCCCGCTGACCTTGAGGTGCCGCAGCGTCAGGCCGGGACAGCGGCTGAAATGCCACGCCTCCTTGCCGCCCTTGAAATACGGCGGGTTCTTTGGATCGCGTGCTTCGATGGTGAGATCCGCGATGCCAGTGACGAAGTTCCCCGGCGCATAGTCGCCCGGAGCAATCTTTACCACGTCGCCCGCTTTCAAACTGCGCAGCGCCGCCGAAAGCGTGGCAGCAGAATCCACCTCATGAGTCGCCGCAGCGACGGGGCCGGCGAGAAGGGAAAGGGCAAGGAATACGCGCATGGAATCCATACGCCGACGACAGGCCTAACCTCGCATCAGATCCGGGCGCGCGCCCGCTTCGCCGCTTCCCACGCGTCGTCCATCTGATCCGCCGTCGCGGCTTCAAGCGATAGCCCGGCTTCCTTCAGCCTCCGCTCCATGTCGCCGAAACGCTTTTCGAATTTCTCGTTGGCCGCGGAGAGGATCACCTCGGGATCGAGCTTGCGGAAGCGGACGAGATTGACCACGGAGAACAACAGGTCGCCGATCTCTTCATCGACCGCCGGGAGATCCTGAGCGTCCACGGCACCTTCCAATTCCACCACCTCCTCGCGGATCTTTGCGAGCACGCCGGACTGGGTCGGCCAGTCAAAGCCGACCTTGGCCGCCTTCTTCTGGAGCTTCGAGGCACGGAGCAGGGCAGGCAGACCCTTGCCGACCCCATGGAGGTAAGGCTCGTCCTCCGTCCCCTTCTCGCTGCGTTTGATCTGATCCCACTGCTGAAGTACGGCGTCCGTCGTAGCGGCGTCCGCGGTCGCGAAGACGTGAGGATGCCGGCGCACCAGCTTGTCGGAAATCCCCCGCGCCACGTCGTCGAAGTCGAAGTGCTTGCTTTCCTGCGCGAGCTCGCTGTGGAAGACCACCTGCAGCAGTAGGTCGCCGAGCTCCTCTTCCAGGTGCTTCATGTCATCGCGCTCGATGGCATCCACCGTTTCGTAGGCTTCCTCGATCAGATTGGAAACGAGGCTGCGGTGCGTCTGCTCGGCATCCCACGGGCAGCCGCCGGGCGCACGCAGGCGGTGCATGATGGCGCGCAGCCGCTCCAGCTGCAGGCCCTTGTCAGGACAATCGATCATTTCCGCGTCGGTCATCGTTCCTTGGTCGGTTTGCTGGCTTGTTGGAGAATCTCGCGCTCCTCGTCCGTCAGGCTCTGGATGCCCTCCCGGTTGATCTTGTCCAGGATCCGGTCCACATCGGAAGCGGTGGCGATGTCCACGGAAGTTCGCGGCCTCAGCTTCGACTTCTGGCGGAACTCCTTCGGACGGATGATTTTCTCCTCCTTGGGTGACCCCTTCCCCAGCAGCTGCGGAAAGCGGGTGAGCAGGAACCCGAGAATGGCACCGCCGAGATGGCCGGCTTCCCCGCCACTGTTCAGCGAAGGACGGCCACCGGCCAGATTGTCCAGGACGATCATGAGAACGGCGATTCCCATGACGATGAGCGCCAGCCTCCGCATCGTCACCTCGATGGGCGGGAAGATCAGCCGGGCCCTCGCATTCGGATCAATGACCGCGATCGAAAGCAGGATCCCGTAGATCCCCGCCGAGGCACCGATCAGCGGCGCGGTCACATCCCGTCCTGGCAGAATGCCGGTGAGAGTCAGTAAGGTGAAGAACAGCGCTCCGGCGACACCGCACAGCAGGTAAAAGATGAGGAACCGGCGGCTCCCCCACCAGCGCTCCGCCCACGGGCCGAAGAAGTAAATCCCCAGGCAGTTCGCGATGATGTGCAAGGGGCTGAAATGCAGGAACTGGAACGTCAGCAGCTCCCAAATGCGCCCCTCGCGAAAAGCCGACTCGATGGTAAAGCAGAAGTTCGCATTGAGCACCCCGTATTCCCCGCCTCGCGGCCGGGTGAACAGGTCGATCAGGAACAGGATGGCATTCGAAATCAACAGCCACTTCGTCACCACCGGCATCGGTGGCTGTCCACCTGTCGCCGCGTAGCGCCGCTCCTCATCACGAAAGTAGTCCCGGTCCGATGCACCCATCTGAAGCAGGGGGTAACACGCGTTTATTCGTTGGGCAAGGCCGCCCCTTCATCCAACGCGGCAACAAGCTCGGCAAATACCTCCGGTTCCTTTCCCCGGTCGGGCGAGCCCTTGAGGCAACTGGTGAACCACTTCTGGAAAAGACTGCGCCGCGCCGCGGGAAAAGCCCGCACCCGGCTCTCCTGCTCGCCGCTTTCGATCGGCGCCTTGTCCCGGCGCCCGTGGGCGCGGTCGAGGATGCCTGCATGGCGGATCAGCATCGAATCCAGCAGCACCCACGGGAAATTCGGATTCTGCGGCGGTCCGGCTTCCAGCGCCTGGCCATCGCTTTGGACCTTGCCGAGGCTCACGCCCTTGAAACGCAGTTCCGGCAGCGCACCGCCTTTGAAAAAGGCCGCCGCCCCGCCGACCACCGCACCGATCGCCGCGCCGACGAAGAAACTGTGCCCGCCCACGCCGAAATCGATGACCGCCCCGGCAGCCCCGCCGGTCGCCACCCCGGCTGCCGTGAGCTGGCCACGGCTGAGCCCCCACTTCCGCCACGTCTCGGCCACCGCGAGATTGAGACCGGAGTGTCCCGCGGGATCGATCTCGGGCTTGAGCAGGTGATGCCGGTAGGCCTTGAGCAGGCGCTTCAGGCAATCGTTCTCAAGATCGGCCAGCTTCTTGAAATAGCGGGCTTCCAGGTCGGCCCGTTTCTTTTCCATCCGCGCCGGAATGCCGCGGTCGCGGGTTTCCAGCGGCTCGCTGACGCGGAGGGTCAGCGCCTTTTCGAAGAAATCCAGCATCGCCTCGGCGGCCTCCTCGAGGCGGTCTGACATCTCGTTCTCCATCGCGGAGATCACCTTCTTGATGTGCTCCCGGTGGTGCTCCTCGATTTGGAGCAGGGCCTCCAGCAAACGGCGTCGCTCATCGTAGCGCGCCTCGTGCGCATCGAAGGTGCGGACCAGATTGAAGGCCGTGCCAAGGCGCTCGCGCCATTCCCTCTCCTGCTCCGGTGCCGGCTCGCCCTGGGGATTCAGCAGCGCGAGCCGTGGTCGGCCGGTCCAGCGCAGGATCTCGATCTCTGCGAGAAACGAATCCCGCAACGGCTTGCCGGGATCCACCACATAGATGACTCCCGCCCCCTCGGTAAGCGGCTCTAACAGCCGGACCTCATCCGGAAAACGCTCGCGGCATTCCTTCACGAAGCGGGCGATCTCGGCCGGGCCGGGAACCCCACCGGCGGCGAGACGCTGGATCTCCTTCATCGCCTCGATCGGCTGCTGGAAGCCGGGCGTATCGAGGAAACGCATCAGCTCCTCATCATCGTAACGCACCGGCAGCGGCAACACCTCCGTGGTCTCGCCGGGCGTCGCGCTAATGCGCAGCAGCTCATCGTCATCGATCTCCAGCAAGGTCGCCAGAGTGGCGGTCTTGCCGGCATTGACGCGTCCGACCACGGCAAAGGCCGGGATGTCAGCGCTCAGCCAGGTGCCCATGTGCGGTCCTCCTCATACAGACTCAGTTCCACGTCGAGACCCTTCTGGCCGTCGAAAAAGGCTTCCCATGCGGCGCGCTCCTCCGCCTTCGGCGGGTGCGGACGGCCTTCGCGATCGAAGTCCGCCACCACGATCGCGGTCCGCCTGCCTTCCGCGGCGGCGGCCACTCGCTTGAGCGTTTCCTCCACCTGGCGCGGCGCGAGCGACCAGCCTTCGGCAAGCAGGACGATGCCCGCTGGCGCTTTCCCCAGGGCATCGCGCGCAGCCGCTTCACGGCCGGCATCGAGCACCGCCAGGGTTTCCCAAGCGACGGGATTCAGCCGCAGGTGGCGCAGGAAAAAGGGCCGCAGGGCATCGTGATTCGGCGAGATCCCGCCGAGATCCAGCACCAGCGCACCATCGGCCGGGCCCTCGGGCTCCTCGCCGCGCTTCACACCGGTGAGCGCGCGCCACAGGCGGCGATGGCGCGGCGATTGGAAGGCGGGCTTGCGAGCGCTGCGCCACGATTGGACGTGAGCCGTGAGCTCCAGCAGGAACCGCGGTGCCACACCCCACACCAGCAGCGCGAGCATGAGGAAACCCATCCAGCTCGCTCCCCCGCCATCCCAATGCGCACCACGGCGGCTGGTCGCGATCTCCGGCACCATCCGGGGAAGAAATCCGTGCCACGGCATCGACAGGAAATTCACCACGCCCTCCAGCGTCCGCTCCATCGCTCGCTCGGTGGTCGTTTCCCAGTAGAAGCCGACGCGCCGGAAGAAGAACAACACCGTCAGCCCGACGATAGCCCCGAGGTGGAAATTCATCGCGGCCGACTGCGCCCGCGCGGCGATCTTCCATCCAAAGGACTTCGCCAGCTCCGGACTGGCCTCGATCACCGCGAGCACCTTGTTCCCGTCGTTCTTGGCAAAGCGCGCCGTAAGCTTCTTCAGAAGTGGCCCGAGCAGACCGCCCCACTTCGGACGCAGCAGCCACAATGTCAGCCCCACCACCAAGGTGAGCCACGGGACCAGCAACGTGAAGACCAGGAAAACCAGGACATCGATGCCTTCGCGCTCGCGATCATAGCAGCCCCACGCCGCGCCGAAGCCGGCCAGAAACGTAAAGCCGCCCGCGAGCGCCCCGGCCCACGCGATCCCCTTCACCCACGAGCGGCCGATCTGCGGGGCGTCGACGGCTTCCTTCCAAGCCTTCATCACCACCGGCCGCGCACCTTCCGCATGGAGGCCATCCGGACGCGACTCACCGTCCCAAGCCGCCAGGGCGACTTCGAAGTCGATCAGTTCTTCCCACTTCCAACGCCCGCTCGGACCGCGCATCTGCCGTCACTTTCTCCAACAAGAGCCTCCGGCCAAGGGCAAATCCACGTCACGGCACGATCAAGGCGAATGGCCAATAAGAATCGTCACCTATGAACTTGACCTCACCACAATGGGTAGGTGTGCTGTCTGACAGATTGCGGCATGCTGCCGCGTCCTTTCCCGGTCAACCCATGAGGAAATCCTTGCTCCTACTTTGTCTCAGCCTGCCGTTGCACGCTGAGGATCGCCTGATCACCTACGAAAACCGGCCGATGGGCTCGGTGGAAAAGCCGCTGCTCCTGCGCAGCTACTTGCCCGACCCCGACATCGACGACGCGGTCTTCTCGCAGCACGACGTGGGACACACCGTCTCGAAGTACAATCCCGAGAAGGGCTCCGACGTGAAGGGCGAAGTGGTCCCCATGGCGGGCATTGCCGCGGGCATCGGCGTGAATTTCGGCCCGGCCCTGTCCTATGTCTTCGATACCACCGAGTGCCGCCTGATGTACACGTGGCAGGGTGGCTTCGTCGACATGACCCCCTACTGGGGCGACAAGGCGAAGGGCTCTCGCGTCTCCTTCGGCTACGTGCCGCAGTTGGTCGGCACGTTGTTCTGGAAGACCAGCGGCAAAGATCCCATCGAGCTGAACGGCAAATCCCTCAGCGATCTCGGCACCCGCGTCTACACCGGCTACCAACTCGTCAAAGGAGTGCCGACCTATGCGTTCAAGGCGGGCGAAACTCCCTTCACCCTCACCGTGAGTCCCTCCACGACGCCGCTGGCCTGCACGGTCACGGTGACCACTCCGGGTGACGGCACGCTCTCGTGGAAAGGCATCAATGGAGCCACCGGCAAGGGCAAGATGACCCTCACGCTGGCTGGCAGCGACATCGGCAAGTTCGAGGGATACAAGCCCGTCAACAACATCGCCAAGGCCACCGCTGAAGTGGGCGAAAAGCTCTTCCTCCAGTATGGCTGCTCGGCATGCCACAGCGTCGATGGCTCGAAAAACCACGGTCCCTCTGTCGGCCTGCTCTTCGGCCATGAAGTCGAGATCGAGGGCCTCGATAAGCCGATCCTCGCCGACCACGAGTACATCCTCGAGTCGATCAAAACTCCGAATGCCAAGGTCGTGAAAGGCTATCCGCCCAACTACATGCCGCCCTTCGGCCTGCCAGACGTCGAATACGATTCCCTGGTCCTCTACATCGAATCCCTGGCCAAACCCGAGTGAACCGCACACCCATGAAAACCATCTTCTTCAATCTCGGCGTCCTTGGCGCCCTCGCGGTTCAGCCTCTCCACGCCGCCGCGAAATTTGCCGACTGCTACAAGGTCGAATCCATCAACCTGCCCTCCGGCGTGCCGCCTGAAGTCGGCGGCATCGACTTCGCCGAAGACGGCACCATCTTCGTGGCCCTGCGCCGCGGTGACGTGCTGAAGGCGACACCGACCAGCGATCCGAAAGCGTTCGACTGGAAGCTCTTCGCGACCGGCTTCGACAATGGCTGCGGCATCGATGTGGTCAGCCCCACGAAGATCCGCGTCACCCAGATGGCCGAGATGACCGAGGCCGAGGACACCGATGGCGACGGCTCCGCCGACAAATACATGCGCTTCGCTGCCGGCTGGGGCCTGAGCGGCAACTACCACGAGACCAATACCCTCTGCAAAGATGGAAAGGGCGGCTACTACATCTCCGTCGGCACCGCATCCTTCTCCGGTCCCACCTTCGAGCACACGCTCGGCACCTTCTCCGATGCCGGCCGCCGCGGCCGCAACTACTCCGCGGTGAAGTGGAAAGGCTGGATCCTCCACAGCGATGCCAAGGGCAACGTGACTCCATTCGCCTGCGGCTTCCGCATGGCCAATGGCGTCTATCAGGACCCGCAGGGCGAGCTGTGGGCTGGCGACAACCAGGGCGACTGGAAAGCCACCACGCCGCTGTATCATGTCGAGAAGGGCAACTTCTACGGCCACCCTAGTAGTTTGGTGTGGGATCCGAATTTCAAGAAGAGCAAGGATCCCCTCGCCTACTACCACGACCATCTCGACGAGTACAACAAGGACCGCACCTACGCGGCCGTCGAGATCCCGAACATGGAGATCAACCGCTCCGCCGGCGAGCCGATGGAATTCCCGAAGGGCACGCCTTTCGCCGGCCAGCTTCTCCTGCCGGATAACAACGGCGAGCGCCTCACCCGCGTGATGGTCGAGAAGGTCGACGGCACCTGGCAAGGTGCGTGCACGAACTTCATCGATGGCCGCGGCCTGCACTCCGGCAATCACCGCGCGCGTTTCACCAAGGACGGCAAGCAGCTCTACATCGGCCAGACCGTCCGCGGTTGGGGCGCTCCGGCGGAAGGCCTGCAGCGCGTCAGCTTTCTCGGACCGGTGCCGTTCGACATCGATCGCGTGACCGCCACCAAGGACGGCTTCAAGGTGAGCTTCACCCAGCCGATCCCCGACAAGCTCAAGGAAGACAAGGCGTGGGAAGTTTCCTCCTGCACCTACCAGTCGAAGTGGACCTACGGCAGCGACCCGGAAAACAAGAAGGATCACTCCGTGAAGATCGCCTCCAGCGACGCGAAATCGGTGACCCTCAAGGTTGACGGCCTGGAAGTGCACCGCGTCTTCAAGATCAGCTTCCCGAAGTGCGACTCCCCTGACGGTTCACCGCTGCAGAACAACCTCGCGTTCTACACGGTGAACAAGGTGCCGAAGTAATCCTCGGCTTAGGGCCGGGTCACCGGCAAGCGCATGAAGCGTTTCACTCTGGCCGGGTCGGCGATGGCAGCATCGCAGACCCGGCCGGTTTCGTTTTCGGGGGGGCAGGATTCCGAAATTTCGCCCTCAGGCATACATCAACGCATCCTGATACGACGATTTGACTCTTGCGAAAGCCCGGCCCCGCCCTAATTTCGCGGCATGCCGCGTCCTGACCCCACTGCCGAGCTCCAGAAGGCTCTCCGCCAGCGCATTCTCGTCCTCGACGGGGCGATGGGCACCACCATCCGCACCTACGGGCTGGCGGAAAAGGACGCCCGCGGCAGCCGCTTCGCCGACTCGAAAAAGGACCTGCTGAACAACGGCGACATCCTCTCGATCACTCGCCCGGACGTCATCGGCGACATCCACAAGCGCTTCTACGAGGCCGGCTCGGATATCTGCGAAACGAACACCTTCTCCGCGACCTCCATCGCGCAGAGCGAGTTCTTCGTCGATGACCCGCGCGAGCACGGCGGCATCAAGGACCCCGAGTTCTTCCAGAAGATCATGGACGATCCGATGCTCCGCGAACTCGCGTGGGAGCTGAATGTCCAGTCATCGCTCCTCTGCCGCAAGTGGGCGGACAACATCGGCAGCGACACCGGCATCAAGCGCTACGTCGCCGGAGCCATCGGGCCGCTTACGGTTTCCCTGAGCACCTCGCCGGACGCGAACGACGCGGGCTTCCGCACCGTGACCTTCGATCAGGTGAAGGAAGACTACACCCGCCAGGTCCGCGCCCTGATCGAAGGCGGCTGCGACATCCTGATGGTGGAAACGATCTTCGACGCCCTGAACGCGAAAGCCGCCCTCGTCGCGATCCAGGAAGTCTTCGATGCCGATGGCCTGAAGCTCCCCATCATCGTCAGCGCCGCCGTCGGCCGTGGCGGCGAAACCATGATCTCCGCCCAGAAGGTCGAAGCCATGTGGAATGCCGTCGCCCACGTCAATCCACTCGCCGTCGGCCTGAACTGCTCGCTCGGCCCCGACCTGATGAAGCCGCACTTGGAAGAACTGGCAAAGGTCTCCGCGAGCCACATCTCCTGTTACCCGAACGCCGGCCTGCCTAACCCGCTCGCACCGACCGGCTTCGACCTTGAGCCGCCGCACATGAATGCCTACATGAAGGAGTTCGCCTTAGACGGCCTCCTGAACCTCGCCGGTGGCTGCTGCGGCAACACTCCCGAACACGTCGCCGCCATCGCCGAAGGCGTGAAGGGCATCGCCCCGCGCGAAGTGCCCGTGGTAGAGG
The DNA here is from genome assembly GCF_038066715.1 of Luteolibacter sp. Y139. Classification (NCBI taxonomy): domain Bacteria; kingdom Pseudomonadati; phylum Verrucomicrobiota; class Verrucomicrobiia; order Verrucomicrobiales; family Verrucomicrobiaceae; genus Neoluteolibacter; species Neoluteolibacter soli. Next base: position 62,892 of record NZ_JBBUKT010000014.1, read on the forward strand.
ATTGAACGAACCGCGGAGACGCAGAGATCGCGGAGGTAAACGCTGAGATTTTTGACCGAGATGGCGACCAAAGAGGATCTGAACCGACTTTCAGGAGTCATCATTGATGCGGCCATCGAGGTTCACCGTGAAATGGGTCCGGGATTGCTTGAACGAGTCTACGAGGCCTCTTTAGCGAAAGAACTCTTGTCGCGAGGAATTTCATCAATCCAACAGCTTCCCCAGCCGGTCATCTACAAGGGCGAAGCATTGGAAGATGAAGGCTATCGAATCGATCTCTTGGTTGAAAACTCGGTCATCGTCGAGCTGAAGACGGTGGCACAGCTTCTCCCCATCCACGAATGCCAGCTACTCACCTACCTCCGGCTCTCAGGTAAGCACCTCGGCCTCCTGATCAATTTTCACGTCCCGCTGCTGAAAGACGGGATCAAACGCCTCGTCCACCAGTTCCCTTTCGAGTAATACATACCTCCGCGATCTCCTCTGCGACCTCTGCGCCTCCGCGGTTCGTTCCATTCACCAGCCATGTCCACCCTGCCCCGAGTCCTCCGCCTGTCCGGCTCCGAAGCGTACAACCACACGCCGGACAAAAACTTCCTCATGATCGGCGAACGTACTAACGTCGCCGGTTCGCCGAAGTTCGCCAAGCTGGTGCGCGAAGGAAAACTCGACGACGCGCTTGAGATCGCCCGCCAACAGGTCGAGAGCGGTGCCAACGTCATCGACATTTGCTTCGACGACGGCCTCATCGACGGCAAGGCGATGATGGCGCGCTTCCTCCAGCTCGTTCAAAGCGAGCCCGCCATCTCGAAGGTGCCGATCATGGTCGACTCCTCGAAGTGGGAGATCATCGAGGAAGGCCTGAAATACCTCCAGGGCAAGGGCATCGTGAACTCCATCTCGCTGAAGGAAGGCGAGGAGCGATTCATCCAGCAGGCCAAGCACATCCTCCGCTACGGCGCGGCGACCGTCGTCATGGCCTTCGACGAAAACGGCCAGGCCGCGACCTACGACGAGAAGATCCGCATCTGCGAACGCGCCTACCGCGTGCTCGTGGACAAGGTCGGCTTCCCGCCCGAGGACATCATCTTCGACCCGAACATCCTGACCGTCGCCACCGGCATCGAGGAGCACAACAACTACGCTCTCGATTTCATCAACGCCACGCGCTGGATCAAACAGAACCTGCCCCACGCCAGCATCTCGGGCGGCGTCTCTAACATCTCCTTCTCCTTCCGCGGCAACAACGTGGTGCGCGAGGCCATGCACTCGGCCTTCCTCTACCACGCGACCAAGGCCGGCATGGACATGGGCATCGTCAACGCCGGCATGCTCGAAGTCTACGACGAGATCCCGAAAGAGATGCTCGAACACGTGGAAGACGTGCTGCTCAACCGCCGTCCCGACGCCACCGAGCGCATGCTGGAGTTCGCCGAACGCTTCAAGGGACAGGGCGGCAAGAAGATCGAGGAAGACCTTTCGTGGCGCGAAGCCACCGTCGAGAAGCGCCTCGAATACGCACTGCTCAAGGGCATCGACAAGTTCATCGACGAGGACACCGAGGAAGCGCGCCAGAAATACGGTCGCCCGCTCAAGGTGATCGAAGGCCCGCTCATGGATGGTATGGGCGTCGTCGGCGACCTCTTCGGCGCGGGCAAGATGTTCCTGCCGCAGGTCGTGAAAAGCGCCCGCGTCATGAAGAAGTCCGTCGCCTGGCTCACGCCTTTCATGGAGGAGGAGAAGGCTGAGTTTCTCGCCGGCGACATCGCCGAGATCATGGCGAACGATCCTTCCCTGAGCCACGACGAAGCAGTCCTCCTGGCCGGTCGCCGCCGCTCGGCCGGACGTTTCCTCATCGCCACTGTGAAGGGCGACGTCCACGACATCGGCAAGAACATCGTCGGCGTGGTGCTCGCGTGCAATGGCTTCGAAGTGACCGACATGGGCGTGATGGTCCCGTGCGACAAGATTCTCGCGAAGGCCAAGGAGATCGGCGCGGATGTCATCGGCCTTTCCGGACTCATCACCCCTTCCCTCGACGAGATGATTCACGTCGCGAAGGAAATGGAAAAAGGCGGCTTCAAGGTGCCACTGTTGATCGGCGGAGCCACCACCTCATCCACCCACACCGCAGTAAAGATCGCCCAGCATTACTCGGGCCCCGTCGTCCACGTCCTCGATGCCTCTCGCTCGGTGCCGGTGACCACGTCACTGCTTTCACCCGACCAGAAGGAAAGCTTCGTCGCCGAGAACAACGAGCGTCACCGCAAGGCTCGCGAAGCCTTCACCGGCGGACTGAAGAAAGAGACCGTCGGCATCGTCGAGGCCCGCGCAATGGCACGCCACACCGATTGGTCCGGCTACACGCCCCCGGTGCCGGAATTCACCGGCACACGCGCAATCCCCAATCAATCGCTGCGCGAACTGGTCGACTACATCGACTGGACGCCATTCTTCCACGCTTGGGAACTCCGCGGCGTATGGGACCGCGAGGCAGGCGTGCTCAAAACCCGCAACGAAGAAGGCGCCAAAGAAGCCGCCAAGCTTCACATCGAAGCGCTGGAACTCCTCGAGCGGGTCATTGCAGAAAAGCGATTCACCGCCCGCGGCGTGTATGGATTCTTCCCGGCGAACTCCGATGGCGACGACATCATCGTCTGGAAAGACGATCATCGCACCACCGAGCGCACCCGCTTCCACACCCTGCGCCAGCAGATCAAGAAGGAATCCGGCAAGCCGAACGAAGCACTGTCCGACTACGTCGCCCCGCAAGGCGCCGGCAAGGACTTCATCGGCGGCTTCGTCGTCGGCATCCACGGTGCCGACGAATGGGCCGCAGAACTGGAAGCCGCGCACGATCCCTACAATGCGATCATGGCCAAGGCGCTCGCCGACCGCTTGGCAGAAGCCTTCGCGGAACTCCTCCACCACCGCGCCCGCGTCGCGTGGGGCTATGAGCGCCCGAACGAATTCGGCGCGAACGAGCTCATCAAGGAACTCTACCGCGGCATCCGCCCGGCCCCCGGTTATCCAGCCCAGCCGGACCACACCGAGAAGCCGATCCTCTTCGATCTACTACAGGCATCGGAGCCAACCGGCGTCACGCTCACCGAGAGCTGTGCCATGCATCCCGGCGCGGCGGTCAGCGGCCTCTACTTCAGCCATCCAGAGAGCCACTACTTCGCCATTTCCGAGATCCAAAAAGATCAGCTCGAAGACTACGCCCACCGCAAAGGCATGACCGTCGAGGAAGCCGAAAAGTGGCTCGGCCCTTGGCTGGGCTACGCCTGATGGCGGGAGCAGGCGGAATGGCAGATTGAAAGGACCGCGGCTCTCTGATAGAGAGCCCGCGGTTTCCTCACCTTTCAACGTCGCCCCTTCCTTTCGAAATGAAAGCATCGCTTCCCCTCCTTCCGTTCGTCCTCTTCTCCAGCGCCTGGGCCATTGAATCCCCGCCGGGCTACTACAACGACGGGGTAAACATATTCCCAGCGCCCGCCGGGACCTACGTCTCCACGGCGAATTCCACGGCCACCACTCCTTGCCCCGTCGGCTACTACACTCCGGTCGCAGGCATGAGCGCCCCGATCCCCGCGAGCCCCGGCTACTTCGTCTCCGTCTCCGGCTCGGCCTCGCAGACTCCTGCTCCGGCCGGTAGCTATTCCAGCGGCACTGCTTCCACTTCTGCCACACCTTGCAGCCCCGGCTACTACACCCCGTTCGCAGGCATGAGTTCTCCCATCGCCGCGAGCCCCGGCTACTACGTGTCAGATACCTCGGCCACCAAGCAGTTGGCGGTTCCGGCAGGTAGCACGTCATCATCCGATGGAGCTTCTTCCTACACCCCGGCGATCATCGGAACCTATGCCCCGGTGGAAGGAATGCGATCCTCAATCCCGGCCTCACCCGGCTACTTCGTTTCGACCGTGGGATCCTCATCTCAGACCCCGGCCCCGGCAGGAAGATTCGTAAGCACGTCTGGAGCGAGCTCTTCCACGCCCTGCAACCCCGGCTCCTACACGCCTTCGATTGGCATGCAGGCATCCATCCTCGCCAGCCCCGGCTACTGCGTCCCTTCACCCAGTTCTTCCTCACAGACTCCTGCCCTGCCAGGATCGATCTCCTCGTCACCCGGCTTGGCCACCGCCTCCACCGTGCCGGCCGGCAGCTATGCCCCGGTCGGCGGCATGCAGGCCGCCATCCCCGCATCTCCGGGCTACTACGTGTCTTCCTCCGGTTCTTCTTCGCAAACTCCTGCGCCCGCTGGCAGCTTCGTGGCGACCGCCGGGTCCGCGACCCATACACCGGCATCGATAGGTCACTACGTGCCACTGCCCGGCATGAGCGGCCAACTGGAAGCACCTCTCGGTCACTACGTGAGCGTCACTGGAGCCACCTCGTTCGAACGGGCAAATCCCGGGTTCTACGTGCCATCCACCGGCTCTGCATCTCAATTCCCAGCCATGCCCGGCACCTATGTGCCCCTGTCAGGAGCATCACAAGCCATTCCCGCCCCCATCGGCACCTACGTGCCGCAGAGCGCGTCCTCCTTCGCCATCCCCGCGCCTGCCGGCTACACGACCTATGTCGCCGGCTCGACCTTCTTCCAAGCGATCCCCGACATCCAACTCACCGCCTACACCCTCAATCCCGGCGGCAGCAGCAGCTTCTCCTTCACCACCGCCAGCGGCCAAACCTACGGCATCTTCATGAGCGACAATCTCAATGACTGGATTGAGATCGAAAGCGTGCCCGGCACAGGCAGCGTGGTCACGAAATCCATCGCCGCGCCAGGACCGGGATCACTGAAGCGCTTCTTCCGCATCGTGGCGACACCGACGCCTTGAGCGTTCTACACGCCGAACTTCATTTCCTAACCGCCGCTGCAAAAGCGACGGCTAGGAAAGCCAGAGACGCATTTCCGAGCAGTTTCGCCCCACCAATCCGGAGATCCGCCGAGATAAACGCCTCCTTGTAGGAGTCCAACGCTTCAACGTGCCTGTTCTTTGTAGCATCCGCCTCGAGGGAGGATGCGGTCTCCGGCAATTGCTCAACCGCAAGCTCTGCCCTTCCCAGCGAAACTCCCGCTCGTCCCAGTGAGTGAAGACGACCATTGGAATCGCTCGAGTTGATGTTCGAGGCCACCATGCAGACAACTGCAAATATTCCGGCAACGATTGCCACGACTCTTCTCATCGCCAGCAGCGTCACGGGATCCGCGTTGGCAGGCAAGGCGGATCCCTTACGGGTCAAGCCACCTGCCGGTCCACATTGACGCGCAGGTGCTCCACGATGAAGTCCTGCCGGTCCGGCGTGTTCTTGCCCATGTAGAAGGCGAGCAGTTCCTTGGTCCCCTTGCCTTCCTCAAACTCGACGTGATCGAGCCGCATGTCCGCGCCGATCATGAACTTGAACTCATCCGGCGAGATTTCGCCGAGGCCCTTGAAGCGGGTGATCTCGGCATTCTTGCCCAGCTTGGCGAGAGCCTTCACCCGCGCCTCCTCGTCGTAGCAATAGATCGTCTCTTTCTTGTTACGCACACGGAACAGCGGCGTCTGAAGGATGTGAAGGTGTCCCTCGCGAATGATCTCCGGGAAGAACTGTAGGAAGAACGTCAGCAGCAGCAGACGGATGTGCATGCCATCCACGTCGGCATCGGTCGCGATGACGACCTTGTTATAGCGTAGCTCCGCGATGCCATCCTCGATGCCGAGCGCCGCTTGGAGCAGGGCGAACTCCTCGTTCTCGTAAACGATCTTCTTGGCGAGGCCGAAGGTATTGAGCGGCTTGCCTCGCAAGGAGAACACGGCCTGCGTTTCCACATCGCGGCTCTTCGTGATCGAACCGGAAGCGGAGTCGCCCTCGGTGATGAAAAGCGTGCTATCGAGTCGCTGCTTGTGCTTCGAGTCCAGATGCGCACGGCAATCGCGCAGCTTCTTGTTATGAACCTTCGCCTGACGGGCGCGCTCGCGGGCAATCTTCTGGATGCCCTTCAGATCCTTGCGCTCGCGCTCGGCGGCCATGATGCGCTTCTGGATCGCCTCGGCCACCTTCGGATGCTTGTGCAGGTGGTTGTCCAGGTGCTGCTTGAGGAAGTTGCCGACGAAGGTCCGGATCGACTCGCCGTTCGGAGTCATCGCGGCAGATCCCAGCTTGGTCTTGGTCTGCGATTCGAACACCGGCTCCTCCACACGCACCACGATCGCCGCTTCGATACCGGCACGGATGTCCGCCGGATCATACTGCTTCTTGTAGAAGGTGCGGATGGCATTCACGAAGCCCTCTCGGAAAGCCTGCAAGTGCGTGCCTCCCTGAGTGGTGTTCTGGCCGTTGACGAAAGTATAGTATTCCTCGCCGCTTTCGACCGTGTGGGTAAAGGCGACCTCGATATCCTTGCCCTTGAGGTGGATCGGCTCATAGAGCGCCTCGCTGTCCATTTCCTCACGGAGCAGGTCGAGCAGGCCGTCCTTCGATTTGAACTTCTTGCCGTTGAAGATCAGCGTCAGCCCTGGATTCAGATAGCTGTAGTAGCGACACATCTTCTCAACGAAGGCGTCCTTGAACTTCGACTTCGCCGGGAAAATCGAGCGGTCGATGTCAAACGCGAGCCGCGTGCCGGAGGGCGCCTCCTCACTGCGCGGATACTTCATGTCCACGGTCACCTGTCCCTTCGAGAACTCGATCGCCTTGGTCTGCCCTTCGCGCCACGCCTGGATCTCGAAGAAACCGGACAGCGCATTCACCGCCTTGATACCGACACCGTTGAGGCCCACGGATTTCTTGAACGCCTCGCTGTCGTACTTCGCACCCGTATTGATCTGGGCAGCGCAGTCGAAAAGCTTCCCGAGCGGGATGCCACGGCCGAAGTCGCGGACCTCCACACGGCCTTCCTCATCGATGTCGATGCGGATCTCCTTGCCGTGCCCCATGATGTGCTCGTCGATCGAGTTATCGATGACCTCCTTGAGCAGGATGTAGATCCCATCGTCGGCCGAAGAGCCGTCACCGAGCTTGCCGATGTACATCCCCGGCCGCAGCCGGATGTGTTCGCGCCAATCGAGGGATTTGATGCTGTCTTCGGTATATTCGGCGGCCATGGCGATCTTTCGGGAATCCTGAAGACCCGCCGCCCAGCTGGCAAGCGCGAGCTCCCCATCAAGGCAATCCATCCTTTTTCAAAAACTTGCGGATTCCTCCGCAAATCGAGAGCGATCCGTCCCAAATGCGAGAACTCCCACCCCATTCACTCCAACCCCGCCTGCAACAAATCCCAGCGCCGCTTGAAGGCCGGATAGCTGGATGCGAGGCTCTCGCCCGCCTTCTTCCCCCGTGCCGGATCCCCGGCCAATAGGTCGAAGGCGATCGCCTGCTCATGGCGGCGCAGGCGCTCCAGTTCGCTGGTTTCGCTCTTCACCAGTTGCCGGTGCAGCTCGATCACGCTGTCGGGGGAAACCTCGGCCCATTCGACATCACGCGGCGAACCGGTGGCATCCAGGATCTTGATCCCGCCGCTGCGAGTGCCAGTGATGTGGTCGAGCTTGGTGTGGTCGCGCAGCTCCAGCACCACGCCTTCCGGCGGAGCAGCGAGCTTATCCTCCAGATCACCGAGAAAGGACGCTGCCGCCTCAGCCAATAGCAGCAAGGCGGAAACGCGAGGCTCGCCGGCCTTGTCCGGGAAGCCCGAAGATTTGATGGCCGCAGCAGCTTCAGCGAAATGACAGGCCGCAGCGGTTTTGCGAACCTGCACCAGCGGGTCTCCGGCGGGTGGCGTTGGCGGTGGATCTTCGGACGGAGCGACAGGACTCCCCCCGCCCAGCAACCGGGCGTGCTTCTCCAGATCCAGCTGCAAAGCGCGCAGATTGAAGCGCGCGCGACCCTTCGTCTTCAGCGAGGCATGGACAGCGTGGAGCTCATCGGCCAAGCCACGGCAAGCGTCCGCACTATCGGGAAACTTCTCCGGGATCGCGGACCGCAGCTTTTCCGCATCACTCAGGTAGCCGCGCAGGATTTCCTGATAGGAGGCCACCCAGGCATCGGCTCCCTTTGGCTCGGCGGCGAGCACTGCCTTGAAGTGCGGCAGGGCGAGATCCGGCATCCCGTGCTCCCAATTCCTCAAGCCGGCAATCATCGCGATCAGCAAGGCCGGCCCGGTCGGAGCAGGAGACTCCGCACTCCACGCCACAGGGCGCAGCCCGGAAACCTTGTCCAAGCCATCTAACAAAAACTCACGGTTGTTCTCGGCGATGCCAGCGGCACCCTTGATGTGCTCGGCAGCATCGCCCGCATCCTTCCGCGCCTGCTCGCTCTTGCCATCGAGATAGGAGGCGATCACCGCCTCGCCGGCAGCCCAGGAACCGGTCGGCTCGAGCACGCCGGCCTGATCGCGGACTTCCGCAAAAAGCGTCCGCGCCTTGGTGTAGTCGCTGGATCTCAGCGATTCGCCTGCCGAGCGATAGGCGGAGCTGATACGCGCGCTATTGTCGCCACCCGATGGATCGACCGCCACGGGAGTCGGGCTGGTCCCGCCTTGTGAAATCTGCGGCTTCGGTTCCTCACGGGTCACCCACCATCCGGCGAAGCCGAGCGCCCCTAGGATCAAGGCGGCGGCGACCCCGAGTCCGATCTTTTCACCGATATTCGAGCCACGCCTGGAACCATTCCCGGCCTTCACAGGAGGAGCTGCGGCACCACTCGCAAGACGCTGGCGAGCAGCCTCCAGCGCGGCCAATAGATCATCGTAAGAACGGAAACGCTGCGCCGGATCATGGGCCATCGCCCGATCCACCACGGCGCAGGTCTCGGCACTCAGCCACGGCGCGGCCTTAGCCAGCGGCAGGATCTTCTTTTTGACCTCCCGCAGCTTGTTGGTGTCCATCGACTCCTCATTGCACGGCGGCTTTCCGGCCAGCGCGTGGTAGAGAGTGGCGCCAAAGGCATACATGTCCGAGCGGAAGTCCTCCGGCAGCCCCTCGATCGTCTCGGGCGGCACATAATAGGGCGTCGCCCAGATTTCAGTGGCCTGCGCCTTGCCGCCCTTGGTGACGAGGGCGAGGCCGAAATCGACGATCTTCGCGTTCCCGGCACCATCCAGCAGGATGTTGCCCGGCTTCATGTCGCGATGGATCAGGCCGGCCGCCTGCGCAGCCTTCAGACCGGCGGCCACTTGGATTGCCAGCGGCAGCATTTCCGCCTCCGGGATCGACCCGCGCTCGCGGATGTGATGCTCGAAATGCCCGCCGGGCACGAGTTCCATCGCGATGTAAAATCGCCCGAAGGCCCGCCCCGTCGTGAAGACACGCACCACATGCGGATGGCTGAAGGACGCCGTGATCCGCGCCTCTTCCTCGAAAGCCGCGATCCGCTTGTTATCGCTGCCGTATTCCTCGTTCAGGATCTTGACGATCACCTCGCGGTTGAGGGTGTTGTCCTGCGCCATGAAGACCACGCTCATGCCACCGATCGCGTGACGCTTCATCAGCGTGTAGGGGCCGAACTCCCGCTTCACCCGCGTGTGCTTCCCGCAGTTCGGGCACTCCACATTCGAAAATGGGGCAACCTCGCTCACGTCCATCGACGTCCCACAGGCGTGGCAATAAGCGATCTCCAGTTCCCCCTCCGGCATGACTGAGGCTATCCTACGCACGGTTTGGCTGGAAACTTCATTTTCGCGAAGGATTCCGCCGCGGTTGACAGCGCCGGTCCCCCGCCCCGACGCTCCGCGCCCGTGGAACTCCGTGTGGACAGCGATGCCGGCACCCGCCTCGACGCCTATTTGGCGGCGCGGATCCCGGAGCTTTCCCGCTCCCGCATTCAGGAGCTGATCCGCGAGCAATTCATCCTGCGCAATGGCCAGCCGGCCAAGCCGCGCGACTCCGTGGCCGTCGGCGATGCGCTCAGAATCGCCATCCCCGAAGCCGTCCCCGCCGAGGCCCAGCCGCAGGACATCCCGCTCAACATCCTCTTCGAAGACGACCAACTCGTGGTGCTCGACAAGGAGAGCGGCATCGTCGTCCACCCCGCCGCGGGAAATCCCGATGGCACCCTGGTGAATGCCCTCCTCCACCACTGCCAAGGCCGGCTCTCCGGCATCGGCGGTGTCGAGCGGCCGGGCATCGTCCATCGCCTCGACAAGGACACCTCCGGGTGCATGGTCGTCGCCAAGACCGACCTCGCCCACCACTCGCTCACCGAGCAATTCTCCGGGCGCACGATGGAAAAGCTCTACCTCGCCGTGGCGCAGGGCATTCCGAATCCTCAGCAAGGCACCGTCTTCACTCACATCGGCCGCCATCCGGTGAACCGCCAGAAGATGGCCGTGGTCAATCCCCCCGGTGGCAAGACCGCCATCACCGACTACGAAGTTCTCTCCATCGACCGCTCCACCGGTTCGTCGATGGTGCTATGCCACCTGCATACCGGCCGCACCCACCAGATCCGCGTGCATCTCTTGCACCTAGGCTGCCCGCTCGTCGGCGACCCCATCTACGCCAAGCCGGAGAAACAAAAGGCCAAGCCCGGCCGCCTGATGCTACACGCCTGGCGCCTGCAGTTCGATCATCCCGTCACCAAGGAGCGGATGAAATTTGAAGCCGCGATCCCGCCGGAATACACACCGTGGCTGCAGATGTTAGACCACCCTCTCCCCTTAGCCTGACCCACCATGGACGAAGACGCCTTTTTCCAAGACCTGCTCAATGCCGTGGAGCAGCAGCTCATCGCGCCCCAGACGAAATACGTCGCGAAGACCCTTGAGCGTCTTACCTCAAAGGGAATGAGCCCCGAGGACGCGAAGGAAAGAATCGCCGCCTGCCTCGGCGAGGAAACCGACGCCATGTGGCGAAGCAAACGCGGTTTCGATGAGAAGAGCTATCGCGAGAAGCTCGATGCAATTGACGCGTCAGAGCGATTTGCAGACGAGGAGGAGTAGCTGGCGCTGGCCGAAGAGAACCAATGCCATTCCCGCCAGACGCCTGGGTCCTGGCAGCAGCCAACTGCCTTGTCATGATGCTTAATTTTGCTTAAGCAACGTGGACCACCCTTAAAACATGCGTCCCCTCCCCGCACTCATCCTGGTCATCTTAACCGCATTGTTGCCCACCATAGCGCGCGCTGAGGTGATAAGCTCATCATTGGGCACCGGCTTGAAGGCGGATGGCAGCTTGGCGGCGGAAGGTAGCAACGACCTCCGTTGGACGGTCCGGTTTGGGTCGGGTAGTGAGTCGGCCGCTCGTGTGGGGTCCATAGGCAGCCCGTGGATTCCTTCAGGCACCCGGGGACAGTGGATCCAGCACCCGGACTCTCAAGCGGGGGGCCGCTACACCTACCGGAGTACGTTCAACTTGGAATTTCCCGAGACGAGTACGCCGCGGCTGCAATTGCGTATGGCCGCGGATGACGTGATCTACAGCGTGCGCGTGAATGGGCAGCACCAGTTTAATTCCCTCACCGGATTTGGCGCAGTGGACACGGTGGTCGTGGAAGAGGGCCTTCTCGCGGGACCTAACACGCTGGAGATCATCGTTTATAACACCAACGTTTACACCGGTCTCTGGTGCGAGATCATCGCCACTCACACACCTGTCGGAGCCACCGAAAGCCTGAGCGCCACGCTGGTGGAAGACATGCTCAAGGTAAGCTGGCCGGTCCGGGATCCCGCCTTCAGCCTGACTTACAATTCCACCTTGGATGGCGCGCTGCCTTGGTCCCCCGTCACGGCGCAACCTGATCTGATCGGAAGCGAGTTCTCCCTGAAGTTCCCGACCGAACTGGAGAAGGGTTTCTACCGGTTGGTCAAACCGGAGATCACGAAACCGCCGGTCACCCGCATCACGGTGGACCCCACCGGCCCGGCCTCGAGCCAACCCGTCTATCTGGCCTCCAACGGGGAAAACTCATCGGCCCAGATTCCCCAGCTCGGAACGAGTCTGGGCGGAGCCCTCATCCACCGCTTCGACGCCGGGGACAGCTTCGATCCGCGAAAGGGCAATCTCAGCTACAATTGGAAAATCTTTTACCCCCCGAACATCAACGGCAGCGCGGAATACACCGGCCCGGGCCTTTCCGGCAACCTGACTTCCGCGCTCCAAATCGCGGCGAATACGCTTCCGACTTTCGGCGGCAATGCTTGGCGAGCCCGGCTTACCGTGACCAGTGACGCCGGCGGCCTGCCGCTCTCCCGGGTGGCGGAGTTTAATTTTCAGTACACTTCCACACCGAGTTCTCCCCCGGTGGTGACGGTGGTGGTCGATCTGGCTTCAAGCGAGTCATCTCAAGAAGTCGGGACCGGTTGCACCAGCGTTGATGGCTGCAACCTGACTAACGCGCTCCCTGCCATCGACACTCATGTCTTCGACGCCTCTGCCTCGATCGACCCGCGTGGTGGCACCCTGAGCTATTACTGGGAATTCCGTTATCCCTCGAATTTCAACGGTGGAATTCCCTATACTCACTCCGGAATCGTCATTAACGGCCCCGTGGCGACCATCAGTCCCAATTCATTCCCTGATATTGGAAGCCTTAACTACCGCGTCAGGCTGACCGTGATCAGCACCTTGCCGGACGGCAGCATTCAATCGAAGGAGTTTAGGTTCCGCTTCAACTACGCCGATTCGGAACTTCCCTTTTAGCAAGCATGCGGGAGTGCTGGTGATCGACGGAACAAGCGACCGTTCAATCTGCGACGGTAAGAACGCCTGCTTATGGCACCACCTCAGTGCCATTCAGAACACAGCCCCTTCAACCAAACGCTCCCGACACATACTGCTCCGTCTGCCTCACACTCGGATTCGAGAAGATCTTCTGCGTCGTCCCGTGCTCGATCAGCTTGCCGAGGTAGAAGAACGCCGTCTTGTCCGCACACCTGCTGGCCTGGGCCAGATTGTGGGTGACGATGACAATGGTGTATTCCTTCTTCAGCTCTAACAGCAGCTCCTCCACCTTCAGCGTCGAGAGCGGATCCAGCGCCGAGCAGGGCTCATCCATCAGGATGATGTCCGGCTTCGTCGCGATGGTCCGTGCGATGCACAACCGCTGCTGCTGACCACCGGACAGACCGAAGGCACTGGTCTTGAGACGATCCTTCACGTCGTCCCACAGGGCGACACGTCGCAGGCAGTATTCGACGCGCTCGTCGATCGCCTTCGAGTTCTTCTCGCCGTGGATGCGCAGGCCGTAGGCGATGTTGTCGTAGATCGACTTCGGGAAAGGATTCCACTTCTGGAAGACCATGCCGACGCGACGGCGGAGCACTTGCAGATCGAGGTCCGGGCGGGAAATATCGATGCCCGCGATGCGGATCGCGCCACCCGTGATCTTCGCACTGGGGATGCGATCGTTGATGCGATTGAAGCAACGCAGCAGCGTCGACTTCCCGCATCCGGACGGCCCGATGAAAGCCGTGATCTCGCGCGACTGGATATCGAGGCTGATGTCGTGCAGCACCTGCTTGGCCCCGTAGTTGAAGCGCAGGCTATCGACGGCGATTGCCGGGACAGTGGACTGACCGTTTACCATTTGAGTTTCGAGCGGACGCGGTTGCGGAGGATGATGGAGACGGTCGAGAACAGGAAGATCATCATCAGGAAAACGAAGACCGAGCCATACTGGGCGCGCTCGGTGTAGTCAGAGGTCGGGATGCGCGCGGCCAGCGTGTAGATGTGATATGGCAACGCCTGCACCTGGCTCTGGAAGGTGCCGAGAATTCCGCCCTCCCCTTCCCACGGCATCGTGTCCTTCGCCGCGACCGCAGCGGTGAACATGATCGGAGCCGTCTCACCGGCAGCACGGGCCAGCGAAAGCACGGATGAGGTCAGGATGCCCGGCAAGGCAAACGGCAGCACGCACTTGCGGATCGTGTGCCAGCGGGTCGCGCCCAGCGCCAGCGAAGCCTCGCGGAACCCCTGCGGCACCGCCTTCAGCGACTCCTCCGAGGCTGTGATGATCACGGGCAGGATCATGCACGCCAGCGTGGCGGACCCCGCAATCAGCGAGGAGTTCCAGCCTTGGAAGCTCAGGTAAGTGAAGCCCAGCGGAATCGCCAGCAGCGTGCGATCCACAGGCGTGCCGGTGAACACCGGCGCAGCCAGCACGAACACCGCGAAGCCGAAGAGACCGAATACGATCGAAGGCACGCCAGCGAGATTGAGAATGGCCAGACGCACCCACTGGATGAAGCGGCCTTGCTTGGCATACTCGCTGAGATAGATAGCCGCTGCCACCCCGAAGAACAGTGCCAGACCCGTGCTCAGTAGCGTGAGCAAGGCAGTTCCGACGATCGGACCGGCAATGCCACCGCCCGAGTAGGAGTAGGACATCTCATTGAAGAGAGCCCCTGCCCCGTGCTGGTCCACCCAGGCATGATACTGGTCCGCCGGCAGGCTGTGACGGACTCCGGACGCATCATCGAACACATGGAGCGTCTGGGTCCGCTCGGTCAGGAAGGCGATGTCGATGAAAGGAAAGTGCGGCTTGAATAGCACAGGCATGCCATCCCAGCAAATGCGGCCGAAGATCAGTAGCGCGACCAGCACCACGCCCCAGGTGAGGCCGCCGAGCGCCACCTTCACCAGGTTCTCCTTGAACCGTTCGTGATGGACGCCTTTGCGAATGAGTTGTTCGGGATTGTCCATCACTCGTGGCTGATACGGAATTTGTGAAGCAGGCGCTGGGCAGTCCAGTTGATGGCGAGCACCATGGCGAAGAGCACCATACCGACAACGAAGAGCGCGCGGTAGTGGACGCTGCCGAAGGGCACCTCACCCAGCTCCTGCGCGATGATGCCGGTCAACGTGTGCGCCGGCTGGAAGAAAACACCGAGGCCCTCGGTGAAATCCGGGATCTTGATGCGGTTGCCTGCGACCAGCAGCACCACCATCGTCTCCCCGATCACGCGGCCCAGGCCTAACAAGACCGCGGCAAGCACACCGGAAATCGCGGCGGGAAAGACCACCCGGAAGACCGTCTGGAGCTTGGAAGCACCAAGCGCATCTGAAGCCTCGGCGAAGGCGGAAGGAACGTTGTTCAGCGCGTCTTCCGAAAGCGAGAAGATCGTCGGGATCGCCATCAGGCCGAGCAAGCAGCCGGCCGTGAACATGTTAAGCCGCTGTTGGATCGGGAAGCCCGGCATCCACGAAAAGGCATCCTTCGTCGAGGTCTCCTGAAGGATCGTGCCCAGCACCGCGATGCCGAGGAAACCGAGCACCACCGACGGAATCGCCTGGAGGAACTCGATGACCGGCTTCACGAAGTTCTGCTGGCGGCGGCCTGCGAGCTGGTTCGTGTAGATCGCCGCACCCACACCGAGCGGGATCGCCAGCGACAAGGCGATGACGGCGATCAGCAGCGAGCCCGTGAAAAGTGGAATGATTCCGTAGAAGTCCTGCCATTCACCGCCCGTGATCCAGTCGCGACCGGACAAGAAGCCCCAGATGGTCGTGCCCAGGCCAATGGGAGCATCGTTCTTCCACGACTCCATCGCCGGCATCGTATCGGAAATCTCCTTGGAATACTGGTCGACCGCCTTGCGGAAGGTGGCGAGGTAGCGGTCGGCCTTGTCATCCGCCAGCTTGGCGGGAAGCTTCTGCTGGACCTCGGCAAGCGCGGCCGAAAGCGCCGCATTGGCCTCCTTGAACTCCGTCAGGCGCGCGAGCACCGGCTCCAGATACATCTTGAAATCCACCGGCTCGGTGGTCACGGCAGCCTGCGCATCGGCCTCAAGCTGTGTCTTCGCCTCGGCCGATTTGGCACCCCGGGCGGCATCTAACAAGGTCTCGCGCTTGGCGACCTCGATCTCGTGCAGGTTGGCGGCTTCCTTGGTCGCCTTGACCGTGTCGCCGGTCTCCATGACCAGCGTATCGAGAGGAGCCGAAGCATCGGCGAAAGCATCGATCGCCGCGCGGAAATCCGCCAGCGGCTGGCTAGCCTCCGCTTTCTTCGCGGCAAGCTGCGCTTGAATCGTGACGATCAGCGGCGGATCGTCGGTGGAAAGCGGCGCACGCGCGCCAAATGCTGAAATCAATTGCGAACGCTCCGCCTCGGAGAGGTGCGGGGATGTCGGGAGTCCGGTGCCAAATTTACCGGCCACCCCTTCGCCCAGCAGTTCCTTGTACTTCGCGGTCAGCTTGTCCTGAAGCTCCTTCGGGACACCCGCGTCGCCGGCATTCTCCGTCACCTTCTGGAGCGCCGTCTGCGCCGGGGCGACCGCGTCACCGAGATAACTGACAATTGCCGCCGCTTCCTGCGATCGGAGCATCTCCTCACGGCAGCCTTCATTGACCTGTGCGAAATACGCGCGGTTGAGCAGCGAACTCATCTGCTCATGCGCCGTCAGGTCCTTGCGCGGGATATCCACGAACTCGAGACCCGCCTTGCGGTAGAGCTGGAGCTCCGCGCGGTAGCTCGGGAAAAAGCTCGAGCCCTCCCGGATCAGGAAGACGATGATCAGGACCAGAATGACAATCGTCAGGCCGGCATTGCTGGCGAAGAAGAACTTGATCAAGCCGTCCGTGCCGCGCCCCTTCCGGCGGAAGGGATGGTCGGCAGGAACTTGGGTAGGCGTCTCAGGCATGCAGGCGCGGCAAGCGTGGGGGGGAGATGTGTAAATGGCAATCCCGGCGGGTGGACGCCGCGCCGGGATTGCGTGTCAAAATCGACAGACGAACTTATTTGTTCGGCACGAAGCCAAGGCGCTCGGCGATCTTCTGGCCTTCAGCACCGGTGGCGAATTCCACGAAGGCCTTCGCGGTGGCGTCGGCAGTTTCCGGAATGTAGTAGTAGCAAGCGCGGCTGTAAGCGTACTTGGTCGCGTTCGCGGCAACCGGCTCGACACCTTCGATGGTGATGTCGGCAACTCCGGAGGCCTTGGAGTAAGCGAGGCCCACGTAGCCGACGCCGTTCTTGTTCTTGGCCACTTCCTGGGCGATCTGCTCGTTACCAGCCAGCTTCTGGGCGCTGTCCGGATAGTTGCGGCCCTTCATGGCGAGGGTCTGCCAGTCCTTGTAGGTACCGGAGGCAGTGTTGCGGGTGTAGATCGAGATCGGGCCCGGAGTGCCGCCGACTTCGCTCCAGTCCTTCACCTGGCCGGTGAAGATCTTGGCAACCTGATCCTTGGTCAGGGCCTTGATTCCGTTCGCCTTGTTCACGATGACCACGATCATGTCGTGGCAGGCTTCCACTTCATTGAGCTTGATGCCCTTGGCGCGGGCGGCAGTGATTTCCTCAGGCTTGGCCTTGCGGGAAGACATGCCGATCTGGGCCGTGCCGTTCGCCAGCGCCGGGAAGGCGGTGGACGAACCTTCAGCGGCGATGTCGAACTTCACGCCCTTGTTCTTTGCGGAAAAGCTCTCGGCAAGCTGCGGAACGAGCTTGGCACCCAGGGTGTCGGATCCCTTGATGCTGATATTTTGCGCGCTGGCGCTGGCGGCGAGCATGGCTCCCGCGAAGAGGCTGGCGGCGGCGAATCGGATGGTGGTGCGCATGATGTGATATGGATTTCCGCGCCGCAAGCGACGCTCGTCGGCATGGATGCCAGCATCGTCACAAACGTCCACCGGTGCTTTGTGACGGGTTTGTCACGTAACCCTGCTAGAGGAGCAGGCGGATCACCCCGCAAATCCCTCGCCATCAGCCTCCAAGGCTGGTTCCGGCGCTTTGTGACAGGACTGTCACGAGACGGATCTGTCACAAACCCGTCACTTCACGTCGATTCCCGCCGCCTAACCGCACCGCCTTCCTATTTCATCCAATCCATGAAGTACCAAACGACCCAAGCCACCACGGCGCTTCTCGGCGCCCTTTCCAGCCTCGCCTTCGCCGGTGATCCCGCGCCCGCTCCTGCCCCCGCCGCCGAAAGCGGCTCGATGTTCGCCGACTTCAATTTCTGCGAATGGCTCTCGAGCAAGCCCGGCACGGTCAAAATTCCGGAGAATCCTTGGGTCCAGAGCCTCGTCTTCGAAGGCCGCTACCATTGGAATGCCGCCTACATCGATGGCGAAGGCACCAACGGCCGTGACTTTAGCGAGACCTACACCGACGCCCGCCGCTTCCGTCTCGGTGGCAAGATCGGCTTCCTCAACTACTTCGCCTACAAGGGCGTGGTGAACATGGTCGACGACCAGCGCTTCAATGGCGGCGAACTGCATTACGGATACGAGGATTTCGACGAGTCCTACTTCACCTTCGACCTGGTCAAGGCCTTCAGCATCTCCGGAGTGGACGCCCTGACCCTGAACTACGGCCGTTTCAAATGGCACGGCGGCCTTGAAGCCCGCACCTCCTCGAACGCACTCATCACTGTCGAGCGCTCGGCCCTGTCGAACAAGCTCTATCAAAGC
Source organism: Luteolibacter sp. Y139 (assembly GCF_038066715.1). Taxonomy (NCBI): domain Bacteria; kingdom Pseudomonadati; phylum Verrucomicrobiota; class Verrucomicrobiia; order Verrucomicrobiales; family Verrucomicrobiaceae; genus Neoluteolibacter; species Neoluteolibacter soli. Next base: position 81,221 of record NZ_JBBUKT010000014.1, read on the forward strand.
GCCCGCCCGACGGGTGTCTTCGTGACCGCCACCAAGGGCCGCTTGAGCGGTATCTTCGGCGTCTCCAGCACCGATGAAGGCACCGATGACGCCGGCGTTGACACCGGCAACGTCGAAGGCTGGGGCGGCTGGAACGACGGCGTGATGTTCAATACCGAATTGGTCTACTCCGCCACCGACGACCTCCGCTTCGGATGGGAATTCATCTACAACAATGCCGACGAGCGCTTCCACGACGAGGACTCGCTGCTCGACTACCGCTGGGCCACCACCCTCTCCGGCGAATACGCCATCGGCAATGGCGGCGTGAGCGTCGAAGGTTTCCTCGGCGACAATGGCGGTGCCGACATGCAGTCGAACGCCAAACGCCGCGGAAACTTCTGGGGCGTCGTGGTCATGCCTTACTACTGGATCGTCCCCGCCAAGCTGCAGGCCGTGGTTCAGCTCATGTATGCCGGTGCCGAAGAAGACCAGGGCATCCGCACCAACAGCCGCTACGTCCGCGCCACCAACTACGGCGGCGGCGGCAATCCGAACATCGTCAACGGCGGCCGCGGCGACGAACTCTTCACCGCCTACGCCGGCCTCAACTACCTGGTCTGCGGCGATAACCTGAAGTTCCAGCTCGGCGCTGAACTCAGCCACCTGGAAACCCCGAATGTCGGCGACGGCGATGTCGACGCCCTCACCTGGCAGTTCGGCTTCCGCACGTTCTTCTGAAGCGCTCGGTTGCGCATCATGGTTGCGAAGCACCGGTCCACAAGGGCCGGTGCTTTTTTATTGGGCTGCCGCACAGACCCGCAGGATGAGCCGCTGCCATCGCTCACCCGCTCTATTGCCAGCATCCCTTCTTCCGCCACATCTCCCCTTCAGCACCACATTCTCTCTTCAGCACCATATTCCCTCTCCAACACCATTCACTCTTCAGCACCAACGGTGCGAAAGCTTTTAGCCCAGCCCATCGGGCTGGGTTTCCCATGCAGATCCATCGGCGGCCTGAAGGGCCGCGAGACGTGCCAGGCGGCATCAACCCCTGCGCCACCAACAGAAGCATAGCCCTCCCATTCTACCGCCCCGAACCAGCTGCCACCTGCTGAAGCAGCTTGTTCCTCAGCGGCCAATAGTCCAACTGGGGATTCAACCCGTTCGCCATGAGGCAAAACGTAAACTCCCGCCCATCCGCCATCGTGATGAACCCCACATCCGTCTTCACCCCGGACATCGCACCCAGCTTCGCGCGCACCTTGCCATCGAGGTAAGCCGTTAGACTCTGCCGAAACCGCTCCCCCTGCGGCCCGCGACGCACAAGGTGGTTCACCTTCGCCAGATCAAGCGGCCGGATCATATCAGCCCGGGCCAGACCATTGCCGTCGATCATCCGCAGCCCCTTGAACTCCACCCCGCGATCCCCCCAATGGCGGCGGATCACCCACGACGGATCGGTGGATTGCTTCCTGCCAATCGCGTGGAACAGGCACTGCGCCTCCAGATTATCGCTCACCTTGTGGAGGTGATCGACGATCTCCGGCAACGGAGCCGACCGATGGGAAGCAAGCTCTTCACGCACTGAACGCCCCTGATTGAGAGGCTGCGTCTGCTCCAGAATCTTCACCTTCGCGGCTTCCAGACGGGCACGGAGCAGCTCTTCCACCCGTGCTGGAGGATCGGGAAGCGCACCTCCCACAGCAAACTCCTCCGGCCCCTGCGGGACCGTGCCTTGCAGGCGGATCGTTCGTCCATAGGGTTCCGAATACACCACCACCTGATCACCGCTGCCCGGCGAAGCGGTTTTCACCTCGTTGATCCATTTCGTGTCCTTAGTCGCAACGCCCGTATCTAACAAAGTCGCCCGATCCCCCTCGCGAGCCCCCGGCCTGAAGCGCAGGTTCAGGCGGTTGTGATCCAGATTGAGCGCGAAGGCTCCAACCCCGTAGGCATTGCCGATATCGCCCCAATTCCAGTGCTCACTCACCGGACCATCGAAATAGCTGCCCGTGCTGACGATGATCTTCCCACTCACCTGCTTCAATCCGCCGCGAACCAGCTCGTCGACCAGAGCTTCCAGATCCGCGGTTGAGAACGTCGGATCGCCGTCGCCTCCCAAATAGAGGTCCCCAGCGAGCACCCCGTTCTTGATCGGACTGTAGCTGTCCAAGCTCGTCGTGAAGCAAAACTCCGGCCCTAACAGCTCGAAAGCCGTCGCCGTCGTGACCGTCTTCAGCGCCGAAGCCGGGCAAAGCGCGGTCGAGGCCAGCGGCGAGGCAAAAACCAAAGCCCCGTTTTCATCCAACAGGCAGAAGCCTAACAACGCACCAGCCAGCGCTGGATCAGATGACCACTCGCGGAAGACCCCATCAACTTCCCCTTCTTTCGCTGGAACCGACTTCTCCGGTTCGATCCTGGCAACCGAGCCGCTCGCGCCGGAATTCGACGCGATCACGATCGAAGGCAAAGGCTTCGAAACCAGCAGCCACGCCGCCACGCCCCACCCGGCCACCGCGAAAATCCCGCCGATGGCAGCGGCCGTCTTCACGCACCCAAATTCTTGATCGTCTGGAAGATCGCCGTGATCATCAGATACGCCATGGTGCCAATCAGGCCCGCCATGATGATCAGGATCGTCGGCATGATCAGCGCCATGATGCGTGACAGGCTCTTATCGAGTTCCTTGTCGTAGCGCTCCGCGGCGCGGCGAAGGGCGAGGTCGAGCTTGCCGGTCTGCTCACCCACCGAAACCATGTCGATCAGCAGCGGTGGGAACGCACCCGTGCGGATAAGCGCCTTCGAAAAAGCGCGGCCATCCCCGACCTGATCGATCACCGTATTCAGCTCACCCCGCAGCGCCAGGTTCTGCGTGGCATCGCGGGAAAGCTCCAGCGCGCGCAGCAGCGGCAGGCCGTTGCCGGAGAGGTTGGCCATCGTCTCCAGGAACTGGACGTAGAAGCGGCTGGTGACCACCGGCCCCATCAGCGGCGCGCGCAGCTTGAATTGGTGCCACGTCATCGCATTGTCCGGATTGTCCTTCCACGCCTTGAAGAAGAGACCGGCAGCAGCCAGCACGATCAGGATGATGTACCAGTAGGCCTTGATGAAATCCGAGGTCGTCACCATGAACTTGATCGGCGCCGGCAGCTTCCCGCCGGGCGTGCTTTCGATCAGCGTGGTGAGCTGGGGAATGAGGGTCGTGACGAAGACCGCCGCCACACCGATACCCGCCACGACGAGGAAGGCCGGGTAAATCATCGCGAGGATGAGGCGGGCCTGCAGCTCGGCGAGGGTCTTGAGATAGTGGGCCTGGCGGCGAAGGATTTCATCCAGAGCGCCGGAGGCTTCACCGGCCGCGGCCAGCGAGCAATAGAGCGGGCCGAAGCTCGGGCTCACGCGCTTGATCGCCTTGGAGAAGTTCATGCCATCGCGCACCAGCTGGCGGACACGGCTGGCCACGTCTTTCAGACCGCCGAGTTCCTGGCGGCTCTCCATCGACTTGAGCGCAGGCTCCAGCTGCAGGCCGGCGGAGAGCATGTCGGAGAGCTCTTCGGTGAACATGATCACCTCGGAGCGCTTCAGCTTCAGCGGGCCATCGGGAGCCTTGTCCTCGGCTTCCTTGCCCGCGGCTTTTCCCGCTGACTTGGCGGCCGGCTTGGCAGCAGCCTTCGGTGCGGCTTTCGCAGCAGGCGCGGCTTCCTTGGCTTTCTTTTTCGCCGGTGCTGCCGAGGCGGCCGTTTCCTTCAGGCTGACCGGCTGCAGGCCGCGCTTGTCGAGCACGCGCAAGGCTTCAGGACGGTCCGCGGCATCCACCTCGCCGGTCTGGACACCGCCGGAGGAACTGAGGGCTTTAAAGGCGTAAAGGGGCACGCAGGGATGAAGATTCTAAGGTTGAAGCTCGGGATTCAGGTCACTCCGTGGCGATGTCGGTGGAGGTGACCGAAATGACCTCCTCGATCGTCGTCATGCCCTGCATCACCTTGATCCAGCCGTAGCCGCGCATGGGGACGAAGCCTTCCTTGATCGACTGGGCCCGGATATCCGGTGCGCTCGCACCGTGAGCCACCATGTCTTGCATGGCCTGGCTCAGCACCACCACTTCGTAGATCGCGAGACGACCTTGGAAACCGGTATTGCGGCAGCGGTCGCAACCCTTCGCCACATACGGCTGGCCTTCCAGATTCATCGGGATGCCGAGATCCCGGCGATCATCGAGGCTCAGTTCACGCGGCACCTTGCAGTGCGGGCAGAGGCGACGGACCAGACGCTGGGCGAGGAAGGCACGGACGGCGGCGGAAACGAGGAACGGCTCCACACCCATGTCGATCAGACGGCTGATACCGCCGAGCGCATCGTTGGTGTGAAGGGTGGAGAACACCAAGTGACCCGTGAGCGAGGCGCGGATCGCGATTTCCGCGGTCTCAAGGTCACGAATTTCCCCGATCATCACCACGTTCGGGTCAGCACGCAGGATCGAGCGAAGGCCAGCCGCGAAGGTCAGGCCGATGTCCGACTTCACCGCGATCTGCATCACCCCAGAGAGCTTGTTTTCCACCGGGTCCTCGATCGTGACGATGCGGCGGTCCGGGTGGTTGATCTCGCTGAGGAAGGAGTAAAGGCTCGTCGACTTACCCGAACCGGTCGGACCGGTGATCAGGATGATGCCGTTCGAAATGTGCAGCAGGCTCTCGATCTTCGAGCGCACGTGGTGCTCCATGCCGAGCTTGTCCAAGTTGAACTTCTCCTGGTTGAGGAGACGGAGCGCCACGCTCTCGCCCTCCACCGTCGGCACGGTCGCAACGCGGACGTCGATCGTGCGGCCTTCGAACTGGAGGTTGATACGTCCGTCCTGAGGCAAGCGGCGCTCGGCGATGTCGAGGCGCGACATGATCTTCAGACGGGCGATCACCGAGCTCTGCAGCGCCTTGATGTTTTCCGGCACCGTCACCGCCAGCAGCTTGCCGTCGATGCGGTAGCGGATGCGGAGGTTGTCAGCCAGCGGCTCCACGTGAATATCCGTCGCGCGCTGCTCCAGCGATTCGCGGATGATCTGGTTCACGAATTTGACGACGCTCGCCTCCTCATCCTGGTCGGCGTCGATGACGTTCGCCTCGTCGTGGCTTTCGAGATTGTCGTAGTCGAGGTCGCGGCCTTCCAGGATCTGCTCGAATGTATCGGCACCCACACCGTACAGGCGGCGCAGCGATTCGTGAACGCGGCGGCGGGATGCCATGCACCACTCCACCGGCAGCTCGATTTCCTGGGCGACGGCCTGGCGGGCGACGAGATTGAAAGGATCGAAGGTGGCCAGCTTCAGGCGCTTGCCCTCCCCTTCTCCCACGAATTCCACGGGGAGCAGGCGGTGACGCAGGGCCACCCGGGGGCCGCAGGCTTCACGCAGAGGCAGCGGGGCTTCCGGAAACTGGATGTTTTCCAGCCACTCCATGCCCAGCTCGGCGGCGAGCTCGCGCATGTACGGCTCCTCCTCGACCACGCCGGCATCCAGCACGTCGTCGATCGGCGAGCGCTGACTGATGCTGGCATTCCCCAGCACTTCCTCGAGCTTTTCCAAGTCTTGGCATCCGCTGCGGCGGGCGGGGTCGATCAACAATTCGGTCATTCGGCTGGCGGTCTTGTCCCGTAAAACCGCCGAAGGTGCAACTTTGTCTCTGGAAAATACACTTCGTTGCGTCAGCAGCCCGGAGCCGGGTCGCCGGGGACTTGCCGCCGGACGCCCCCCTCCCTAGAACCGCACCGTGCCGACGATCCACCCGACCGCCCAGATTTCGCCCGATGCGGAGCTCGCCGATGACGTGAGCGTGGGCCCCTTCACAGTGATCGAGGGGCCGGTGAAATTGGCGGCCGGCGTGAAAATCGGCGGCCACGCTTGGATCTCCGGCCGCACCACCATCGGCGAAGGCACCAGCATCGGCTGGGGTGCCGTCATTGGCGCCGACCCGCAGGATCTCTCCTTCGACCCCGCAACCGACTCCGGCGTGGAAATCGGCGCGCGCAATTCGATCCGCGAGTACGTGACCATCCACCGCGGCTCCAAGCCCGGCGCCCGGACCGTCATTGGCGAGGGCAATCTGCTCATGACCGGCGCTCACTTGGCGCACGATGTCCACCTCGGCAACGGCAACATCCTCGCGAACAGCGTCCTTCTCGCCGGCCACGTCCACGTCGGAAACAAGGCATTCCTCGGCGGCGGCGCCGGCTTCCACCAGTTCATCAAGATCGGCGACCTCGCCATGGTCCAAGGCCTCACCGCCGTCAGCCAGGACGTGCCGCCCTTCTGCACCGCCTACGGCATCAATCAAATCGCAGGCCTGAATACCATCGGCCTCCGCCGGGCGGGCTTCAGCGCGGATGAACGCGCAGCAGTGAAACGCGCCTACAAACTAGTGTTTCAATCAGGGCTCGTGCGTGAGGCCGCCCTAGCCGAAGCCACTGCCTTGGAATGGCCCGAGCCAGCCGCACGCTTCCTAGCTGCCATTGCGACTCCCTCGAAGAAGGGCGTGATGAGCCCTTGAGGTGTTCCTCACAATAGCCCGTCGGGAAACCGGTCACCGCAAGCAAACAAACGATTAATTCAAGCGATCTCGCCTATTCACAGATTATTCCCAATCGTCCTGCCAGCACTGCGAGCCCCGCAAAACAGAAACACTCGTTTCATCGAGGATTGAGACATCATAAAACCTCAAGCCAGCCGCCTCCTACAATCGCGTGAGAATACCCCTGAACCCTCTCAAGAGAATCAGGAAGCCAAGTTAGATACTCTCAGCCCGTGCTCCCTCCCTGCTCGTCCTCCCCATCCGCGTTTTCAGCGATCGTTTCAGCTTCGATCTCGCGCTGGACCTTCGGCGACAGGAAAGGCCGCACCACCAGACCGTAAAGCAGGTAGGCACTGAACAGGACCGCAGGCATCACGTAGTGGAACCGGACAGTAATGATCAGCACCGCCACCGCTCCGACGATCACCAGCGGAGTACCGCGGGTGCGCCAGCCGACCTTCTTGAAGCTGGGATAGCGGACGCTGCTCACCATCAGGATCGAGATTCCCAGCATCGCACCCGCCAGCACATACTTCCAGGCACCCAGATTTCGGTCCGTGTCGTTGAAGTAGATGACCAGGTAGGTCAGGGAAGAAATGAACCCCGCAGCCATCGGGATCGGCAGTCCGCGGAAATCTGTGCTCGCATTCGCCCGCTTCGGCATCGCCGCCAGGCAATTGAAACGCGCCAGCCGGATCGCACCGCAGAGCACGTAGATGCAGGCCAGCCCCCAGCCGACCCCCTCCAGCTTGAGGTGTTTGAAATCCTCATCGAGCGGGAACAGCACCGCCTTGGCCATGAGGATCGACGGGGCCATCCCGAAGGAAATCACGTCCGCCAGCGAATCGAACTCCCTCCCGAACGGCGACTCCTGACCCCCGAACCGGGCCAGGCGGCCATCCAACAGGTCGAAAATACACGAGGCGAAGATCAGCAGGATCGCCTGCTCGTAGTAGGGACGGGCGGAGTCGAAAACGTAGCCCTCCGGCGTCGTTGCGAGGAAAATGCCCTTGAAGATCGTCAGCACCGCGAAGAACCCGCACGCGAGGTTGCCGGCGGTCATCAGGTTCGGCAGCAGGTAGATGCGCGGCTCGTCGGGCTCGATGGGACGGAACATGTCGCCGGGAAGGTGGCCCAAAAGGATGCCTTGAAACAGTGGAAAATCCCGGGCGGCCAGTTAGGGTCCGCGCCGTGGACCCCGCGACGATCACCACCGACACCCCGATGGGGGAAATCATGAGCGCCCTGCCCGGTGCCCGCCGCGCCCTTTTTTCCCGCTATCACCTCGGCGGCTGCCAGAGCTGCGGCTTCGCCGACACCGAGACTCTCGCCGAACTCTGCGCCCGCGCCGGAGAACTGGATGCCCAGGAAGCGCTCCAGCATCTGCTGGAAAGCCACGCCCACGACGAGTCGATGATGGTCTCCCCGGCCGAACTCAAGGCCGAGCTGGAATCCCCCACCCCGCCGCTTCTGCTAGACTGCCGCACCCGCGAGGAGCACGAAGCCGTCGCCATCCCCGGCGCCGAGTTCATGACCCAGGAACTCCAGCAACAGCTCTTCGGCGGCGACCCGCAGCGCCGGATCATCCTCCACGACCACGCCGGCAAACACGTCCTCGATACCTGCGCTTGGTTCCTCGGCCACGGCATGAAAAACACCCGCGCCCTCCGCGGCGGCATCGACGCCTGGAGCCGCGAAGTGGATCCCAAGCTTCCGAGATACCGGCTCGAAGTGGATTGATCCCTTCAGGCAATTGCAGCATTCTTCCCGACAGCTATGAAATTCAGATGGGGACGGATGCTTGCGGGCATGTTCATCTTGCTCTCAGCACTCCTCGTATTGACTCGGTCGGAAAGCATCACCGAGATCAATGCTGCCACGGGAAACATCAGGACCAGAACCACGGTTGCATGGCTCTGGAAAGGCGCTTGGAAGGAGTCCTCCACCTGGGTTTCAGAACGCGCCAAGCATCTTAAGGTGCCCACTGAAAACAAATGGCAAACACTCGGCATTGTTCGTCAGTTTGGAACTTCCATCTCCCGAGGCTGCAATAGGGCGCCCGTTTCCTATCTTCTGACGAACTTACGCGAAGAGGCGGTTGCTGAAGGACAGCGCGACGAGTTCGTCCGGCAGTTTGCCGGAGCGACCGAAAACGAACGTGAAGAGATTCTGCGGCAACTCCTCCGAGGCGAATCTCTCTCATCCACCCATCCAAAGCTCATCGAGTAAAAGAAACAGGCCCGGCAATCGCCGGGCCCGCTTGTTGGAATGATTGAACCGCGTCTCGCGCGTCACGCAAACACGTCCGCCACCGGCACGCCCTTGTCGGCGAACTTGAAGGGACGGCCCGAAGGCGACATCACCACGAGGTCGTGCGGCAGGCCCATCGCATTGGCGATGGTCGCATTGAAGTCCTGCACCATCACTGGCTTGTCCTTCACGCGTTCGCCCTTTGGATCGGTCTCGCCGTGCTTGTAGCCGCCCTTCACGCCGCCACCCGCGAGCAGACAGGTGAACGCAGCCGGATGGTGATCGCGACCGTTCTGGTGCTCCGTCTTGATCGTCGGCGTGCGGCCGAATTCGGTCGCCACGACAACCAAGGTATCCTTGAGCATGCCCTTCGACTCGAGATCCTTCAGCAGGCCCGCGTAAGCTTGGTCGAACTCCTTGCAGCGACCTTCGACGGCCGCGAAGTTATCGAAGTGAGTGTCCCAGCCACCCAGCTGGACCTCCACGAACTTCACACCGTGCTCCACCAGGCGGCGGGCCAGCATGCAGCCCTGCGCAAAGCGGCCGTCACCATAAGTCGAGCGCACCGAGGCGGACTCGTCGTTGATGTTGAAAGCCTTCAGATCCTTGCTGTTCATCAGCTTGATCGCTTCCTGATAGAGCTCCTCGTAGGACTTCACATCGGCATTCTGATACTTGCCGTGGAACTGCTTGTTAAGCCGGTCGGCCAGCGACAGGCGCCGCTCGAAGTCTTCCTTCGAAACCTCGCCCGGCTTCTTCGAATCCTGCAGGCCTTCCGTCGGGCTGCCGATCGGAGCGGCGGCAAACTTCGCGCCGAAGAATCCACCACCGGACGTATCCGCGGACGAGTCGATCGCCACGAATCCGGGGATCTCGGGATTCGTGCGGCCACCGAGCTTCATCACCCACGCACCGAGCGATGGATGCTTCACCGTGCCACGCATTTCATAGCTGGTGTGCATGATGTAGGTGCCCTGCTCGTGGGCACCTTGGCGGGACGTCATCGAGTTGATCACGCAGACCTTGTCCATGACCTCGGCGGTCTTGGGCAGGTTCTTGCCGACGAAGATGTCGCTGGCCTTGGTCGGGATGGCTTCCATCGGCCCCATCACCTCCTTCTTCTTCGGCTTGGGGTCGAAGGTGTCGATGTGGCTCATGCCACCGGACATGTAGAGGTAGATCACAGCCTTGGCCTTTGCCTTCACGGCTTCGGTGGCTGCGGCAGGAGCCGCCGCTGCGGCGCTGTTGAAGAAGGGCATCAGCTGCACCCCGAGGTACATCTTCGCGGCATTCGTGATGAAGCTGCGGCGGGTCGGCTCGTCGAAACGGTTGAAATCGCGGGCGTTCATGGATTTTTCGAGGGTGAGAGGGTTTATTGGAGGAAAAGGAACTCGGAGGACATCACCAGCGCCGAGACGATGTTGCGGTAGCCGTTCTGGCCGGACTTTTTCACCTCGTCTTGCATCCAGCCCATCTCCTCGGAGGTCGGCGGACGATTGAGGATGGTGATGTAGAGACGGCGGATCTTCTCCTCGTCGCTGCCCGCGCCTTCGAGACTCTTGTAAAGGTGCGCACCGGAGTTGTTGACCAACTGCTCCTGCACGTAGCCGTTCATCAGCGAGAGCACCTGGCCCACGTTCGGCTCACGGCTTGCGCCTTCGACAACGATGCGGTCGGACTGACCGAAGAGGTAGAGCAGGTGGTTGCGGGGAGCGGGGCTGGGCAGCTCGGAAGCGCGGACCTGGGCCTTGCTGTCATAGGTCTGCACCTTGGCCATCATGCCCATGCTATCGCCACCACCACCGCCGCCGCCCTTCTTCACTTCTTCGAGCAGCTTGTCGAAGTAGGAGCGCACCGCGGCTTCGGAATCGAGGGCCAGCACCTCCTTGGACACCTGCACCATGTTCTTCTTGCCGACCAGCACCGGCTTGCGGCCGACATAGATCCGGTCGTCCAGGCTGCGGCGCGGCTTCTTGTCCGGATCGCCGGAGGCCAGCGTGATCAGCGAGTCCCACAGCTGCTCTGCCGACAGGCGGGAAAGCTGGCGACCATGGAAGTCATCACCGGTAGCCACCTTCGCCGGCTCCGGATTCGGCACGAATTGGAAGGTCTTGGTATTCAGCAGCACCTTCTGGAAAGCCCGCAGGTCATAGTTGAGCTCGCCCATCAGCGAGATCAGCGTGGCCATCAGCTCCGGGTTGTGGAGTTCCTTGGTCGCCTTGTATTCGTCGACCGGCTCATACACCCCGCGGCCCATCACATGCTTCCACATGCGGTTCGCTGCGACGGATGCGAACTGCTCTCCCGTCTTGTTCGTGACCCACTCGGCGAGCATCTCACGGCCGCCGCCCTTGTCGTTCTTCTCGGAAATGCGGACGCCCTTGCCGAACGGAGTCTTCGCACCGATCAACTGGCCCGGCTGGCCATCGCGATACTGGTAGTCTTCGGGCAGCTTGATCTTGCCCTCGCCGGTACCGCCGAGGCTGAGCCCGTAGACGCGATCCCACATGACCTGCGCCACGTCGTAATCCGTCGAGCGGCGCTTTTCGCCATCGTTGATCTCATCCCACAGACCCTTCATCAGGTCCTGCTTCTCTCCACCCTGACCTTGGGTGAAGGCCGCCAGTTCGAAGAAATCGTGCCGCTCGGTGGTGCCGAAGGGATCATCGTGGCACTGCGCACACTCCATCCGGGAGCCGAGGAAAACCCGCATCGAGTTCGCCAGGTTGTCGAGCGGCATGCCGCGGTCACGGGTGTAGTAGCCGACCGCCGCCGTCTCCGGATCCCAGCCGTCACCCTTCGCAGAGAGCAGCTTGTGGGTGAATTCGTTCCACGGCATGTTGTTCTCCATCGCCGTGCGTACCCAGTAGCGATACGGCTCGAAGCTGCCGTTGAAGCCCGGCTTGTCATCCGTCACCCGCAACAGGTCGAAGACCCAGTTGGTCATGTTGCTCGCGTAGCCCGGCGACTTCATCAGGTAGTCGATGAGCTGGACGCGTTTGTTCGCGTCGTCGATTTCCAGGAAAAAGCGGGCCTCCTCGACCGTCGGGATGCGCCCGATGGCGACCAGGAAGGCACGGCGCAGGAATGTGGAGTCATCCGTCACCGCCGGCACCTCCAGCTTCTCCTTCCGGTACCAGGCCGCCACCGTGGCGTCGATGGATCGGGCGGCTTTGGCGATGAAGACAGGATCGTCCGCGGGAGCTGGCTTCTCCGCAGCGCGGACAAAGGGCAGCACCACCAGCCAACAGGCGAGGGAACCGAAAAGGCGAGATTTCATGGGTTTCGAGGTTTTGACAAAGCTAGACGTTCGACTTGGGGTCGTCAATTGGACGCCAAGGCATGCAATTCAACGCCAAGGCAGGGGATCGACCGCCTACGCAGCCATCCGATGGGTTCTTTCGTTAAAACAAAACGGAGTTTAAACACAAAACGGTAGGGAAAGTTCCTCTCAGAGATGCGCTATTTTTGATCCAAACCCGTCACAGGCATGCATCTTGCCTCAACTTCTTTGCCTTTCCTCACGCGATCACGTAGGAGGGGCGGAGTTGTCCCCCGGGATCGATTTCGGTAGCGTCACCGAGCTGCTGTGGTTCGCCGCGCAGCGCCCCCCCCTGAATGACCACCAGAGCACTCACCCTGGACCGTCCAATCGTCGGCCCGCTTCCCGCGGTGCTGGACCAGAGGGCTGCTGCCGATGCCGGGCGGCTGGCCTTCCGGTTTCTCGTGGACGGAGAGGAAAACGAGCGCCTGCTCCACTACGGCGAACTGCTGCGGCAGGCGCGGATCCAAGCCGCGAATCTGGTCGAGGCCGGCGCCTCCGGAAAGCCGGTGCTGTTGATGCACTCGCCCGGTCTGGATTTCATCATCGGCCTTTTCGCCTGCTGGTACGCCGGGGCGATCGCAGTGCCGGCCTACCCACCGAGCGGGAATCGCCACCGGCAACGGCTCGAGGCAATCCTCCGGGATTCCGGCGCGGCCCTCGCCATCGGGGAAACACCCGCCAAGCCCATCCCCGGGGTCAGGGTCCTGACTTGGGAAGAACTCTCCACCGGCCAGCCCTTCGCCGGAGATGCCCCTTATGGGGAAGTCCCCTGCCTGATCCAATACACCTCCGGCTCCACGGCGAAGCCGAAGGGCGTGGTGCTTCATCATCGTCATCTCCGGCAACACCTCGCTGCACTCGGCAATACCGTCCGTGGCCTGGGCATCCGCTCCATGCTGAGCTGGCTGCCGCCCTACCATGACATGGGGCTCATCCTGAAGATCCTCTTCTCCTTCGACTCGGGAGTCCCGCTCACCTTCTTCTCGCCCGATCACTTCGTGCAGCGCCCGGTCCGCTGGCTGCGCGCGATCAGCCGCTACCGCGCCGAATTCAGCGGCGGCCCGAATTTCGCCTTCGATCTCTGCCTGCGCTCGATCCGCGACGAGGAACTCGCCGGCCTCGATCTCTCCTGCTGGACCGCCGCGCCCACCGGCGCCGAGCGGATCCGCATCGATACCCTCCAGCGCTTCACCCGCCGCTTTGCGCCCTACGGCTTCCGGCCGGAGACCTTCCTGCCCGGCTACGGCTTGGCCGAGTCCACCCTCATCGTCACCGCCTGTCGCTCGGGGAAATTCCAGAGCATCTCCCATCATCCCGAAGCCGGCCAGCATGTCTCCTGCGGACCGGTGATCGATGGCCTGTCAGTGCGCATCGCGGATCCTGCCACCGGACAAACCCTGCCGCCCGGAAAGATCGGCGAGATCCGCGTCAAAGGCACCAGCGTCGCCGCGGGCTACTGGAACCACCCGGAGGAAAGCGCCAGGATCTTCGGAGCCGAGGGCGAGCTGCACACCGGCGACCGCGGCTATCTCGAAAACGGCGAACTCCACGTGGTCGGCCGCATCAAGGATCTGATCATCCTCGGCGGCACCAATGTGGCCCCGGAGGATGTCGAGGCCGCCCTGGCCAGTGCCTTCCCGCAGTTCGCCGCCGCCGCTGCCTTCGCGGGCGATACTCCCACCGGTGAAGGGTTGATACTGGCGATCGAATCGCCACGCCTTCCAGAGAAGGAGCTGGCCGAACTTGCCACCGCCATCCGCCGCAGCATTGCCGATTCCCTGGAATTGCCCATCCATCGCATCGTCTTCGTTCGCACCGGCACCCTGCCCCGCACCACCAGCGGGAAGCTCCAGCGCTCCGCCGCACGCGAGGCCTACCAGCAGCGAAAGCTCATCGTCACCTTCGACGAAGCCGCCCTCTCGCCCGCGATTCCGCCGGGCGGCAAGTGGCTGGATGCAGTGCTGGATGCCGTGCGCGAAGTCTCCGGCCGCGATGGCGTGACTGCGGAGGACGACCTGATCGCCTTCGGCCTTAGTTCCATTGAGGCTACCCGCTTGGCCGCCCTCCTGCGAGCCACTACCGGTGTCGAAGTCTCCCTTGCAGAACTCTTCTCAGCGACTTCCTTCGGCCATCTCGCCAGCAGCTTTGAAGGCAGGACCGGCACTCCGCTGCCCGAGATCGTTCCCGGCTCGGGACGTGACAGCGGCCTCCTCACCCACTCGCAGGAGCGCATGGGCTTCCTCCATCAGTTGGAGCCGGAAAGCGCCGCCTATCATGTCTTCGGTGCCCTGGAGTTGGAGGGGCCGCTCGACTCCCTCGCGCTCGAGCGCGCCTACACCACCCTGCTTTCCCGCCACAGCATCCTGCGCAGCCGTCACCGGATGAATGACGGCCGCCTCACGGTGCGCCTCGACGATAGCCCACCGCCGCCCATCGAGCGCAGCAGCGGCCCGCGTGAAGAAGTCCTACACGCCTTCGCCTTGCGGCCATTCGATCTCGCGAATGAATCACCCATCCGCGCGCTGCTGATCGATTGTGGAAAGAACCATCACATCTTCGCGCTGTGTGCCCATCACATCGTCGCTGACGGCTGGTCGGTGCGCCTGCTCGTCCGCGACCTCGCCGCCTACTACGATGCCTTCACCGGCGGCACCCAGGCCCCGTCACCACTGGCTGGACCGGACTACCTCGACTACGCGGCATGGCATCGCCGCTGGATCGAAGACGGTGCCGCCGATGCCGCGACCCTCTACTGGAAGCGCCGTCTAACAGGTCACTCCGGCGTGATGGAACTCGCCACCGATTTCCCGCGACCGGCCAAGCCCTCGTCACTCGGTGGTGCCGTGGAGCGTACCGTGCCAGCCGGCCTCGTCGAACGCGTCACCGCTTTCGCCAAGTCCCGCCGCGTCACGCCCTTCATGGTCCAGCTCGCGGCCTTCCTGCTGCTGCTGCGACGCCACGGCGGCGATGATGATCCAGTGATCGCCGTGCCGGTCGCCAATCGTAACCACGCCGCCGCCGCTGACCTCGTCGGAACCCTCGTCAATACCCTGCCCTTCCGGCTCACGCTCGATCCGTCGGAGACGTTCCTCTCGTTGTTAAACCGCGTCCGCGATGCCGCCTTCGAAATGCAGGGCGCACAGGATGCCCCCTTCGAGCGCATCATCGAGGCCATTCGCCCCGAGCGCGCCCGCGATCGCACCCCGCTCGCCCAGGTGATGTTCGATCACCAGGAAATCCCGATCGCCGAAACCTGGCACGGCGGCCTCCGCTGCCGTCCCTACCTCGCCCATCGCGGCGCGGTGCAGTTCGATCTCAGCCTGCTCTACTTCGTGCTCTCGGACCGCCAGCAAGTGGTGCTCGAATATCGCGACGATCTCTTCAAGAGGGAAACGGCGGACGCGATGCTCGACCGCTATCTCGCGACGCTCGGTGCCGTCTGCCGCGAAGCCTCACGGCCCATCCACGCCATCGACGGTCTATCGGAAAATGACCTCCTCCACCTGCTCTCGGCAGGTCAGGGAGCCGCGCGCCCAGGGTTCCCGAAGCAAACCACTCCCGCGCTCATCGCCGCGACTTGCAACCGTCTCGCAAAACAAACCGCCCTCGTCTGCGGCGAGGAATCGCTCGACTACGCCACCCTCGATTCGAGCGCTGCGTCCTTGGCTGCATCGCTGCAGCGAAAGGGCATCAAGCCCGGTGATCGCATCGCCATTTTGTTAGAGCGCGATCTCCTGCTGCCGGTCGCTTTGCTGGCCGCCTGGAAATGCGGGGCCGCCTACGTTCCGCTGGACTCCGCCAATCCACCCGAGCGTCTCGCGCTGGTGCTGGAGGACCAGGCCCCGCTCCACGTCCTCGTTTCCCCATCGCTCGTCGATCGCCTGCCGCCAAATACGACATCTATCGTACTTGATCCCGCCATGCTTGCGGGCACGAGCCTTCCCGAGCCAGTCCCGGTAAATCCGCAGGACGCCGCCTACATCCTTTACACCTCCGGCTCCACCGGAAAGCCAAAGGGCGTGATCGTTTCCCACGGCGCGCTGGCGAATTTCCTCCTCTCGATGCAGGAGGAACCGGGCTTCAGCCAAGGCCAGCGCCTGCTCGCCGTGACCACCGTGTCCTTCGACATCTCGGCGCTGGAAATCTTCCTGCCTCTCGTCGCCGGCGGCACCGTGGACCTCGTCCCCGGTTGCGTCGCCCGCGATCCCGCCGCACTCCTTTCACGACTCGAAGCGACCACGCCGGACGTGATGCAGGCCACACCCGCCACTTGGCGCATGCTGATCGACGCGGGCTGGCACGGCTCGCCCGGCATGAAGATCCTCTGCGGTGGCGAGGCCATGGACCTGCCGCTCGCCCGCAAGCTGCTCCCGCTCGGCCGCGAACTCTGGAACCTCTACGGCCCCACCGAGACCACCGTGTGGTCCACCATCTGGCGCGTGCCGGACAATCCCGAGCGCATCCTGATCGGCCACCCCATCGCCAATACCGGCATCCACATCGCCGGAAACGATGGCTCCCCGCTCCCTCCCGGCATCCCCGGCGAATTGCTTATTTCCGGCGCGGGCTTGGCCGACGGCTACTGGCAACACCCCGACCTAACAGCTGAACGCTTCGTCCCGACTCCTTCCGTCGAGATGCCCCGGATCTATCGCACCGGCGATCTCGCCCGCTGGCACGCCGATGGCTCGCTCGAATGCCTCGGGCGCTCCGATGGCCAAATCAAGATCCGTGGCTTCCGCGTGGAGCTTGGCGAAATCGATGCCGCCCTGCTCTCCCATCTCGGCATCGCTGAGGCCGCCACCGTGCTCAAGGATGAGCGCCTCGTCGCATGGTATCGCCCCACCGTTCCCGGGCTGCCCGCTTCCGAAATCACCGCGCACCTCCGCGCACGACTTCCGGACTACATGATTCCGGCACCGCTGGTCGCCATCGATCACATGCCTCTGACAGCAAGCGGCAAGATTGATCGCAAGGCCCTCGCCGCGCGCCCGCTGCCCGAAGCCTCCATTGAAAATCCAGTCGCAACGAACGCCGGTGACCCGCTGGTAACCGAACTCTGCCAGATCTGGGCCGGAGCCTTGGGAAGCCGGAACGTCCAACCCGACGACGACTTCTTCGCACTCGGCGGACACTCGCTCGTCGCGGCACGCCTCGTCACGGAAGCTACCCAACGCACCGGCATCACGGTCTCGCTCGATTGGTTGTTCGATCGCCCAACGCCCGCCGGCATGGCCGCGCAAATCCGCGAGAAAGCCGCGCCTGACCTGGCGGAACCGCGGGTGCTACCGCTGGCCCGCGGCCAAGGCGGCACCCCGCTCTTCTGGTGCCACACCCTGGTCGATGGCGGCATGGGACTCCTGCCCTATCGCGAGACGGCACAGTTGTTAGGCGACGTCACCGACTCGCACGGCATCGCCGAAGGGGCGCATGGCTTCGACACGCTGGCCGCCATGGCCACCGCCCACGTCGCGAAGATCCGCGCCGCCCAGCCACGCGGACCTTACAAAATCGCCGGCTTCTGCTTCGGCGGAAATCTCGCCGCGGAAATCGCCTCCCAGCTCGCAGACGCGGGCGAGGAAATCGAGCTGCTCTGCCTGCTGGAGGCTGCTCCGCCTCACCCCGCTTCCCATCACAATCCTTGGCTTCACCTCGCCACTTGGCAGCGCATTCTCTCGCGCCTTCCCGGCCGCGTGAAGAGCTTCATGAAGCGGGACGCTGAAGCCGTGCTTCGCCGCTTGAAAATGAAGCAACGCGCCGCCGCCTCCGAAATGACACGGCTCTCGCGCAAGGACGGCATCCCGGACATCCGCGGCATTCTCGATCTCGATGTCCTCGACCCGGAATCCCAAGAGCGAGCCACCCTTCATTGGGAAGCCCTCCACAAGCACCAGTCGCGTCTGCCCCGGGCCAAGCGCATCGTGCTGATCCGTGCCGATGACGATGGCTGGCTGCCACGCCCGCCCACGCTCGGCTGGTCGGCACCCTGCGAAATCGAAGTCCACACCGTGCCCGGCCGCCACGAGGAATTCCTGCGCCGCCGCTCCGCCAAGGAAGTGGCCGACGTGATGAGGCAGGTGCTCTTTCCCCAGAAGGCCTAACAGCGCTTCGCTTCCTGAATCAGCGGACGCAGCTTCGCAAGCTCCGCAAGCGCCACGCTCTCCAGTGAATCGGGCAGGCGGAAGCTCCAGTTCTGCGGACCCACGGTGCCCGGTGAATTGATGCGGTCGGTGAGATCGCACAAGTCGGTGATCATGATCGCAGCATAGCGCGACTTGGAATCGAGCAGCGCCTTGAACAACGCTTCCTTCACTTCCGCGCTGTAAGGTTGATCCGGCTCGATGTCCGCGAACTCGGCCATCAGCCGGAGATTGTTCACCGCCCCGGAACGCTCGCCTTCTTCGGCCTCCGGATCCTCTGCGATTTCGCGGAACCCTTCCCACATCGCCGGCAATGAGTCGTGGTCATGCGTCGCATAGGTGGCGAATGAACACTCGGGCAATTCATCAGGCAGGATCACATGCCCCTCCTCATCGGCATCCCAGTGCGGCACCCGGAAGCCGGCGACATCCAGCGAGGCAAGGTGCGGCCTCACATACTCCGGTACGCACCCGAGATCCTCGCCCACGACCGCCGCTCCACGCGCAGCCTCGATGACCATCTTCAACCGCACGTCACCCTCCGCGCGATTCAGCTCCCGATTCTCCGGTGTATCGTCTGGCCGTGGACTCCACCCCGGCAAGGGACCGCCAGTGAGCTCGACCGCCTCGTCCTCCGTTAGACCGAGAAACTCGGCATTCCGCTGTGGCTGCCACGGGAATGAATAGATCCGGTAAAAGCCGAGCACGTGATCGATCCGGAAGATGTGGAAGATGTCCGTCAGCATCGAGATCCGCTGCCGCCACCACGGGAAACCAGCCGCTTCCATCCGGTCCCACCGATAGAGCGGGATGCCCCAGTTCTGCCCCCACTGCTGGATGAAGCGATCATGCTTGAAGAGTGTCTCCGGCGGCGCACCTCCGCACCAATTCAGATCAAAGTCCTCACGATTGAAGAACACATCCGCCGAGTAGCGGCTCACGCCGATCGGGATATCGCCCATCAGCTTCACGTTCTTGTGATCGGCATGCTCGCGGACCGAGCGCCACTGGACAAAGCACAGCCACTGCACCCACGCGTAAAACTCCAGCCGCTCCTCCACCACCGCCGCGCTCGCTGCCTTGCTCGCTTCGAGGTGGGCCATCGCCCCCTCCACCGTGCGCAAGGGCTCCGGCCAATAGTCCCAAGCCTCGGAACCACCAGCCTGGTCCATCAACCAACGATAGATGCAGTAATTCTCCAGCCACGCCTTCTCCTCCCGCCGGAAGCGGAAGAAGGCGATATCCCCCGGACCGGAATTGAAGCGACTCCACGCTTTTTCCAACAAAGCACGCTTGGCCTGGCGAACCGCGGCATAGTTCACGCGATCGGCCTGGAGATGCTCCCCGAGCTCGACTCGCGCGAGTTCGACATCGGATTCCTCAAGGCCGGGAATATCCCGCGCATCCATCGACAAGTACAATGGCTCCAGCGCCACCGAGGTAATCGCGTTGTACGGACTATCGTCGCCACCGGTTTCATTCAGCGGCAGCAGTTGCAGAAAGCCGATGCCATTCGCAGCGCAACGGTCGATCCACTGCTTCAAGGCACGCGTATCACCAATACCAAGATCCCCCTCCCGGCGGGGCGTGAAAGCGGGCAGGAGGAGGCCTGCGAGTCGAACGGACATGCGGGTGAGGCTGGCAGACATCGTGCCACGTTCCAGCCGGAAGCGTGTCGCCCCCTCTCTTCGTCATCCAGATCTCTTCGTCCCAACGGGACGGCTCATAAAAGCCCGGCACGCAGTGCCGGGTCAGAGGACCAGCACCATCGCCTCCTGAAGGGAGGCCTCATGCTTCTGGCGGCACCATCCAGGGCAAGGTCCGAAACCATCCCTCGCCCACCGATCACGCAATAATCTCGTGAATCGGATCCGCCCCCTCCACCCCCACGAGCTTCTGATCCAGCCCCCCATAGAAGTAGGTCAGGTGATTCGGATCGAGCCCCATCTGCTTGAGCACCGTGGCGTGTAAATTCTTCACCTGCACCCGGTCCTTCACTGCCTCCCCACCGAGCTCATCGGTCTCACCAAAGGTCGTGCCACCCTTGATCCCACCACCGGCCATCCACGTCGTGAAGCCATACGCATTGTGATCGCGCCCCGTCCCCTCGGCATACTCCGCCGTCGGCTGACGACCGAATTCACCACCCCAAATAATCAGCGTCTCATCCAACAGACCGCGCTGCTTCAAATCCTGAATCAAACCCGCAATCGGCTTGTCCGTATTCCCCGCATGGAACTCGTGGTTCTTCACGAGATCCCCATGGGCATCCCAGTTGTCGTCATTATGAGCCCCACCGGAGTAAATCTGGATGAAACGAGTACCACGCTCCACGAGCCGCCGCGCCAAAATGCACTTCCTCGCAAAGTCATCCGTCCGGCTGCCATCCATCCCATAGAGCTTCTTGATGTGCTCCGGCTCGCTCTCCACGTCGATCGCCTCCGGCGCAGTCGCCTGCATCCGATACGCGAGCTCATACGAAGCAATCCGCGCGGACAGGTCGCTATTATGCTCGCGCCCCTTCATGTGGCCGCGGTTGATATCGCCCAGAAAATCCAGCAGCGAACGCTGCTGCACCCGATCCATCCCGGGCCGGTTCTCCAAATTCAAAATCGGATTCCCCTGCGAACGAAATACCACACCCTGATAGCTCGCCGGCATGTAGCCACTGCTCCAATTCTTCGCACCGGAGATCGGCCCACCGGTCTTGTCCAGCATCACCACGTACCCAGGCAGATTCTCATTGAGCGAGCCGAGACCATAGTTGACCCACGATCCGAGCGAAGGCTTACCGCTGAGCAACGAGCCGCTGTTCATCATCAGCATCGCCGAGCCATGGATCGGCGAATCCGCAGTCATCGAGTGGATGAAAGCAATGTCATCAACACAGCCGCCGATGTTAGGAAACAGCTCCGAGACCCACTTCCCCGATTGGCCATACTGGCGAAACTGCCACTTCGGCCCCACCACGCGCCCTTCGTTCTTCTTGCCACCGCGGCCGAAGGTCTTGATCGGCACCGTCTTGCCATCCAGCGGATACATCTTCGGCTTGTAGTCGAAGGTATCCATGTGGCTCGGCCCGCCATACATGAAGAGAAAGATCACCGACTTCGCCTTCGCCGGCAGCTGCGGCTGCTTCGGAGCCAGCGGATTGTCATAACCCGCTTCGCTCGCGAACACCCCATCGCGCGACATCATGCCAGCCAACGCCAGCGAAGTGAATCCGCCACCGATCTGGTGAAGGAATTCACGGCGATGAACGCGGCCGCAAAAGTTGCCGGTGGGTGGACGCAGGATCATGGCTAGTCGAGATAGAAGAATTCGTTGAAGCTGAAGACCGCCACCGCGAAGCGTTGCAGCGCCACTTCAGGCGTGAGCTTGCTCTCGGTCTTGAGCTTGTTGATGAAGGCCAGCGAGCGAACGACCTCGCTCTCATCCGGCTCGCGCGAAATCACCAGTTCGAAAGCCCGCTTCACCTGCGCCTGCAAATCCCCCGGATGCTCACGCTCAAGCCGACTCGCCAGCCGGGAGGCTTCGTCGTGAATGAACTCGCTGTTCATCATCGCCAGCGCCTGGGTCGGCACCGTGGTGGTAAAGCGCACCGGGCAAGAGTTGTCCGTATCCGCGAGGTCAAAGTCCGTGAACAGCGGCGGCAACAGCGAGCGCTTGATCTTCACGTAAATGCTCCGGCGATCCGCCTGATCCGGCGGACTCACGCCCCACTTGCCGCCCTTCGTCGAGGACGTGGCCAGCACCTCCTCGGGAATCGTCACGAACACACTCGGGCCGCTCATTTCCAAGTTCAGCTCACCCGTGCTGAGCAGGATCGAGTCGCGCAATTCCTCGGCACCCAGCCGCCGCGGATTGAAGCGCCAGAAAAGATCGTTGGCGGGATCCGCCGCCGCGTCCTTCGGGTCGGACGAAATCGAAAGCCGGTACGTCTTCGAGTTCAGCAGCAGCCGATGCATCGCCTTCACGCTCCAGCCCTTCGCAACAAACTCCGTCGCCAACCAATCGAGCAACTCGGGATGCGTCGCCTCCGTCCCGAGATAACCAAAGTCATTCGGCGTCGGACAGATGCCCCGGCCGAAATGATGCTCCCAGATCCGGTTCACCATCACCCGCGCCGTGCGCGGATTATCGGGACGGGTCATCCAGTTCGCGAGCGCGAGACGGCGACCGCTCGTCTTGGCATCAGCCGCCGGCGGAGACACCGAGGCCACCTCGCCACCCCAGATCGCAGGAAAGCCGGGCTGCACCTCATCGCCCTCGGCATGGGCACTGCCACGCAGCAGCACGTGCGTCGGCGGCGGCACCGGACCACTTTCCGTGATCACCATCGCCTCAACGCCTGGCGACTTCTTCAGCATCTCGATCTCTTCAAGCCGAGCCTGTCCCCGCCGGTAAAGCTCGCGGTCCTTGCGGCTCACCGCGCGATAGTCGCGATTCATCACCAGGTCGGACGGCGTGATCGCATCCACCTCCAGCCCCAGATCAAAGAACTGCCCACCGGCCGTCTGGTGAACGTGCACGGCCAGCACGTTGCGCCCGGTCTGCAGCGCCGCCATGAACTCGCGCGATGCGGTGATGCGCTCGTAGTCGCTCACATGATGCTCGCGCTGCAGCACCGGCTGGCCGTTCAGGAAAATCTCGATATCCTCGTCGTGATAAAGGTGCAGCAGCACCGACTTCGGAATCGCTTGCAGCCCGAAGGTCGTCTGAAGCCAGATGTCCGCGCTCGTCCACACGGTCTTGGCCTGCACACCCGGCGCCGCCGTGCCGAAGCCAGCGGCTCCCTGCTGCCAATTCGCGCGCTCGGCGCGGAAACTAACAGCCGACCAATCCTCAGCCGGCTTGGTGGTCGTATAGAACCAGGTCGTCGGACGCATCCGCGCATCGGTCACCAGCCAGCGATCCGGCGGCGCCATATTGTCCACTCGTCCCGCAACCTCGGGATTGGTGCGACGCACATTGACCAGCGCGTTTTCCTCGGAACGCGCCATCCCTTCCCGGATCCGCTTCTCCTCGGCACCGAGCTCAGCGAGTTGGTGGTCACGATTCTCAACCAGTTCGGGAGACTGGATATACTGCGTCTGCTTGCCCCCCTTCCCCATCGGCTCGATGCCGCGGAAGAAAGAGACGAACTTGTAATAATCCTTCTGCGGAATCGGGTCGCCCTTGTGATCATGGCAACGCGCACAACCCGCGGTCATGCCAAGAAATCCCTCGGTAACGGTGCGGACATTGTCATCCAGCACATCGAAGAAATGCTGCGGAGGATCCGCCGGATCATCGTCCCACGCCATCAGCCGCATCATGCCGGTCGCGATCTGCGAGTCGGCCGTCTTGTCGGGAAGCTCATCACCGGCAATCTGCTCGGCCACGAAGCGGTTGTAAGGCTTGTCCTGGTTGAAGGCGCGGATCACGTAGTCGCGATAGCGCCACACATACGGCTTGTCGTTGTCGCGCTCGAAGCCGTTCGACTCCGCATAGCGCACCACATCCAGCCAATGCCGCGCCCACTTCTCGCCATACTGCGGCGTATCGAGCAGGCGATCCACCTGCTTGCTCCACGCATCCGGCGAATTGTCCGCTTCAAAGGCCCGGATCTCTTCCAACGACGGCGGCAACCCCGTCAGATCGTACGATAAACGTCGTAGCAATGCCGCCTTGGATGCCTCGCCCACCGGCTTCAGCCCCTTCTCATCCAGCTTCGCCAGGATGAAAGCATCCACCGGATTCACCGCCCATGCGGGATCGGAAACCTTCGGCGGCTCATGCCGCTCCATCGGCCGGTAGGACCAGTGCGTCTTGGTCTTCTCATTGACCTCGGTCACGCCCGCGAGCGGATCGTGCACTTCCACCAGCACGTCGGCATCCTCCGGCGTCCACGGTGCCCCCATCTCCAGCCATCGGGCGATCTTCGCCTGATCGCCGTCATCCAGCTTGCCGCGCGGCGGCATCTGCAGGTCCTCGTTCTTGTATGAGAGCGCCTCCAGAATCAGGCTCTTCGCCGGCTCAGCCTCGTTGAAGACCGCCCCGAGCGCGCCCCCCTTCATCAGCCCCTTGCGGCTGATGAGCTGCAGGCCTCCTCGCACCTTCGGATGTCCCTTCTCATCGAGGCCGCCGTGGCACTTGAAGCAATTCTGCTCCAGGATCGGCTTCACCTCGTTGCGAAAGTACTCCACGCCCTCCGTCTCGGCCGCTCCCGACCGGGATGCAGCGAGACCCAGAGCAGAGAGACCGATGACCAGGGGTCGAATCATGCCATCTGAGACAGAACGGCCCCGAAGCGTCCTGAAATTTCATCTGCATGGGCTTTTACCACCGCTCCGAAAGAATCGAGCTGGCTGTCTGGAATGCGTGAGGACGGTGCGGTGATCCACAGCGCGGCAATCACGCCACCCGTGGCTCCCCGAATCGCGGCGCCGATGCAGGTCTGACCCTCCATCTCTTCCGCAAGGTCGAAGCCGTAGCCGCGCTCGCCGACCACCCTGAGATGCTCCAGGAAAGCCTCGTGCGTGGTGATCGTGTTCGCCGTGAAACGCGGCAGCTTCATCTTCATCACCCGCTGGACGCGTTCTTCCTCCGGCATCGCCGCCAGCATCGCCTTGCCCGGCGCGGCGGTGTGGAGGCAGAAGCGCGTGCCGGCATCCACGGCAAACTTGAAGTGATGCGTGCCGAGCGCCTGGTCGAGCACCACACCTTCGCCATCGATCATCGTGCCGAGCAGCGCGGTCTCACCGGTCGCATCGCGCAGGCGGCGCATCACATCGATGGACTTCTCGAAAAGGTTCGCATCCGTCACCGACATCGCTCCCAGCACCAGCAGGCGCGGCGTCAGGCGGTAGCGCTTGGTGCCTTCCACCTTTTCCAGGAACCCGCGGTTCTCCAGCGTCACCGCGATGCGGAAGGCGCTGTTCTTCGGGATCTTGAGTTCCACGCCGAGGTCACTCACGTTGATCCCCTCGGGACGGGAGCTCAAAAGCTCCAGCATCACGAGTGCACGGTCGAGATTCGGCACAATGTAGCGCGCGCGTGGATTATCGGCGCTGTTCTCCCAGTCAGATTCGTTTGTCATATCGAACGCGGTGCAAGCCCCTCATACCAAAAGGGGCACCCGTTTCCTTTCAAATCCGTAACCGGAAATCCATCACAAACCTACCCACTGGCGGCCCCACACGATCACAAAGGGCAGCGTGACGAGGCTGACCACTGTAGTAGCAATGACAATTTGCACGGCCACCCCCGGCCGCCCTCCGTAAACTTTTGCCAGCATGATGGGCGTCATGGCCGAGGGCATCGCTGCCTGAACCACCAGCACCTGCTTCAGCTCCACCGGTGCCGGCAGGAATTTCGCCGCCGCCAGCAGCATCAGCGGCAGCACCGCCAGCCGGACCACCACCCCGCTCAGCACGACTTTCAGCGACGGCCGCTCCGAAATGATCAGATCACTCACCAGCGCCCCGGTAATCAGCAGCGCCACCGGGAAAGCCCCCGCGCCGGTCCACGCCATCGCCTTTCTGATCGCCACTCCCACCATATTCCCGCCTCCAGCGTCCAGATAGCGGTCGATCCCGCTCCCCACCAGCACCAGCCCGAGCAGCACGGAAATCACCGGCCCGTTCACCAGCTTCCGCCACGGGATGGTCTTCTCGCCGGAAAGGATCATCACCCCCACCGACCAGATCGCCAGCTCCACCCCGAGATTGTGGACGAAGAGCATCGCCATCGCCCCAAACCAGATCTGCTGGACCACCGGGATCGCCGTGTAGCCGAAATTCTGCACCCCCGCCGCCAGCGTAAAGGTCCGCTTCCCGCCCCCCTTCTGAAATCTCAGCAGCCCCGCCAACAGCCACGCCCCGGCAAATCCCAGCACCGTCAGCCCGAAGCCCAGCCCAATCCCCCACACCACCGACCACCCATTGCGGACGCTCTCGCTCCCGAGGATCTTATCCAGAATGAAGCAGGGATAGAGGACATTGAACACCATCCGGAACACCGGCTCGTCCTGATCCACCGTCACCACCCGCAGCTTCCGCAAGACGGCCCCCGCCAAAATGATCAAATACACCGGCAGCACCGCCGCAAGAACCGCCTTGGAAGTATCCACGCCGCCGAGCATTTCCGCCGCCGCCCCGGGCGACAAGCCGGATTGCCGGGCCGTCATCGCCCCACTTCCCGCTTGGCAGTTTCCTTTCCTCCGGTAACGTCGCCGTCACACGACAGGAGAGTTCCCCGATCGAGGAACTGAGAACGGCCGGCGCGCGGCGAAAATCCTCCGAACCTGATGCGGGTCGCTCCGCCCTAGGAAGTTCGTACCATCCCGACCTTTTCCTTCCGGCCGCGCCTCTTATCAGCGCGGCCTTTTTCTTTCCCTTCACAAGCATCCACGTTCCACCGCCCAGCCTGCCTTCCCACTGATCACTGCTAACTGATCACTCGGCACTTCTTCTTTTCTTCCATCTACCATCTTCGATCCACCATCTACCATCTCCAACTCTCATGATCTCACCCGAAGAAACGACCGGAACCGCCGCTGGACCCCACGACGCCTCCCGCGCACCCCTGCCCGCCTCGAACCGCGTCTACGTCCAGGGCGAGCTCTTCCCGGAAGTCCAGGTGCCGATGCGCGAGATCACGCTGAACGACACCAAGACCTTCAACGGCCGCATCGAGAAGAACGAGCCCGTCCGCGTCTACGACTGCTCCGGCCCATGGGGCGATCCCTCCTTCACCGGCACCTCGGATGAAGGCCTGCCTGCGCTCCGCCGCGAGTGGATCCTGAAGCGCGGCGACGTCGAGGCCTACGATGGTCGCGAGGTCCAGCCGCAGGACAATGGCTACCTCACCGAGAAGCACGTCGAGTTCGCCTCCAAGTCCGAGCGCGCGAACAAGTTCGTCGAGTTCCCCGGCCTCACCGCCGAGCGCCGCCAGCCGCTCCGCGCGAAGGACAAGCCCGTCACGCAGAAGTGGTATGCCGACCATGGCATCATCACTCCTGAGATGGAGTTCATCGCCATCCGCGAAAACATGCGCCGCGCGAAGATCGCGGACATGAAGGAAGACATCGTCCGCAATAACCTCGAGAAGCAGCACTCCGGTTCCAATCAGCTCCCGGACAGCCCCTACACGCCGAATATCTTCCGCCGCTTCCCACAGCGCATCCCCACCGAGATCACGCCCGAGTTTGTCAGAAGCGAAGTCGCCGCCGGCCGCGCCATCATCCCGCTCAATGTGAACCACCCGGAGTGCGAGCCGATGATCATCGGCCGGAACTTCCTCGTGAAGATCAATGCCAACATCGGCAACTCCGCCGTCGCCTCCTCCATCGAGGAAGAAGTCGAGAAGATGCGCTGGGCCACCAAGTGGGGCGCAGACACCGTGATGGACCTCTCCACCGGCAAGAACATCCACGCCACCCGCGAGTGGATCCTCCGCAATTCCCCCGTGCCCATCGGCACCGTGCCGATCTATCAGGCGCTTGAGAAAGTGAACGGCAAGGCCGAGGACCTCACCTGGGAACTCTACCGCGACACCCTCATCGAGCAGGCCGAGCAAGGCGTCGACTACTTCACCATCCACGCCGGCGTCCTCCTCCGCTTCGTCCCTCTCACCGCCAGCCGCATGACCGGCATCGTCTCCCGCGGCGGCTCCATCATGGCCAAGTGGTGCCTCGCCCATCACAAGGAGAACTTCCTCTACACCCATTGGGA
The DNA here is from genome assembly GCF_038066715.1 of Luteolibacter sp. Y139. NCBI lineage: Bacteria > Pseudomonadati > Verrucomicrobiota > Verrucomicrobiia > Verrucomicrobiales > Verrucomicrobiaceae > Neoluteolibacter > Neoluteolibacter soli. Next base: position 109,191 of record NZ_JBBUKT010000014.1, read on the forward strand.
CGAGATCTGCGACATCTGCGCCGCCTACGATGTCTCCTTCTCCATCGGCGATGGCCTCCGCCCCGGCTCGATCGCGGACGCCAATGACAAGGCCCAGTTCGGCGAACTCGAAGTCCAGGGCGAACTCACCACCCGCGCCTGGGCGAAGGGCTGCCAGGTCATGAACGAAGGCCCCGGCCACGTCCCCATGCACATGATCGAGGAGAACATGGCCAAGCAGCTCGAGTGGTGCCACGAGGCGCCCTTCTACACCCTTGGGCCGCTTACCACCGACATCGCCCCCGGCTACGACCACATCACCAGCGGCATCGGTGCCGCCATGATCGGCTGGTATGGCTGCGCCATGCTCTGCTACGTCACGCCAAAGGAACACCTCGGCCTCCCGAACAAGAAGGACGTCAAGGACGGCGTCATCACCTACAAGCTCGCCGCCCACGCCGCCGACCTCGCCAAAGGCCACCCCGGTGCCCAATACCGCGACAACGCCCTCAGCAAGGCCCGCTTCGAATTCCGTTGGGAAGACCAGTTCAACCTCGGCCTCGACCCCGAAACCGCCCGCGAATTCCACGACGAAACCCTCCCGCAGGACGGCGCGAAGACGGCTCACTTCTGCTCCATGTGCGGCCCCCACTTCTGCTCCATGAAGATCACCGAAGACGTCCGCAAATACGCCGCCGAACAAGGCATCTCCGAAGAAGCCGCCCTAGAAAAAGGCATGGCCGACAAGAGCCAGGAGTTCGTCGAAAAAGGCGCGGAGGTCTACACACCCGCGTAGCCATACCGATCCATTTTCAGTTCCTACTCTGCAACGATGATTCCTTCGAATGTTCTGCACCGGATCAGCGAATTCGTGCAGAAGAAAACCATCGACTCACTCGTCGCGGAAGATCTCCGCAATTACGTTTACGCTCTATATGCTCCTGGCGAGAAGTTCCCTTTTTATGTGGGAAAGGGCGTTGGCGAACGCGTTTTGCACCACTTCGCTGAAACCATAATCGAACTTTCCAGGACCAGCGCATCTACGATTGACTCGATGAAGCTGAGGTCGATTATCGATTCGTTCGACCGAAGCGACTCGGAACCTCAGATCAGGATCATCCGCCGGAATCTAGACGAAGATCAAGCAGAGGCTGTAGAAGGTGCTCTGATTGACGTTCTGCAACCTCCCGGAAACAAGGTAAGAGGTCTTCACAGCGTCCAAAATGGGATGATTTCTCTCGACGAGCTAATCATTGAGAAAGGTGCCAAGCCTCTAGCTCCGAAGACCGACTACGGCCGCATCTATCTGTTCAATATCGAGAAGGGCCATGCCGAGCGAAAAAGCTACGACATTGCTCTTAGAGGCCATTGGAAATCGAACCGTTTCATTCGAGATTTGGCCAAATACCGTGCAGGCGGGGGCCGAGCTTTCGCCGTGGGTCTTATCCGGGGTATTAGCCGTCACGTGATTGAAGTGGAATCGTGGCAGCCGTCGGAGTTCGGACCGGACCGTTTTCAAATGGTAGGGCCTGAGGTCGCGGACGCAGATCTGCTCCACAAGAGATGGTCACAGGTAATCAAAGAATCAGGTTTCTGGAAACGTGGTAACGGCCTAGTGGTTGAACTCACCAGAGATCTCGGCCGCTCCGGCTTCCGAATACTTCACGGCGAGAAACAGGTTCGATTTCGGCCATTCGAGTGACGGAGCAAAGAATCGCCAAGCTAAAGGTGACTTCCACAGGCTACGGAAACAATGTTGCTATTTCAACAAAGGCATCCCCCGTTTCCGCAGCCCGTCGCACCTTGCCCTCCAGCAGGCGGGTTAGTGGGATTTCTCGGTTAAATGCTTCGTGGAGGTCCAATCCGCTAACGCAAACAACCCTCTTTCCCCTGCCGAACGCATAGATCCCATCGGCTGTGAATCCGGAGTAACTGATGAAGACCCCTCGTGCCCAAGACGCCTTCTGATCAAGTTTCCCGTGGAAAGCATGTAAAGGCTCTGCTCCGCAAAAGCTATTGTGCCACTTTGCCTCAACTAGATAGGTCTCATTGCTCATTACAAAACTCCCATCAATCTGCTCACCCTTCAATCGAAAGGGCTCACGCGCCTCAAGACCAAAGGAATTGAAGAGGTCGCGAAGGAACTTCTCAAAAGCATAGCCCCGTGCTTGGGGTTCGATTCGACTGAGTGCCAACAATCGCTCCTTGAACGTTCGGTATCTTTCTACATCGAATGCTTGGGACGGAGGAGGACCCGAGTGTGCAATCCCACCGCTGCGTCCTTCGAGTCTATCAAGGATTTGCAGGAATCTGCCTTGGAGGACCCCGCCCAACGCTTGCCCACGGCTTTCATCCATCAACTGACGATGCTGCCAAAGAACCCTCAGAGCTTTCGCAGCACTTCGGTCGTCTACCGTCTTGAGAAAACAGCGTAGACGCTTGGCCTTAGATCTCCCGTCTCGGGAATAAATAGGATCGTCGATGTCAACATTGAGTTCATCAGCGAAGAATTCACGCATGGTCCTATCGGAGAAGTCCAAAACATACCCGCCACCCATGTCAAAGACTTCGTCTAGCAGACGTATATCAAGAGTTCGAAGGCTGCTCATGAGTGAAGTTCTAACGAATTTCCATGTTCAGGATCTGACGTGAAGCATTGCGGCTTGAAGTGAACCTATTTGATCTTCAATTGGGAGCCTTTGGTCTCAGCAGGCTGAGGCTGTGGAAGCAATTCCTTGAGAGTCGCAAGTGCGGACTTGAGCAGAGCACGAGAAGCAATGTCCGGCATCCCACTATAAGAGGTTTCCAAGAGTTTGATTACCTCGTCCGCTCCCATACTAAGCCGATAATCGTAGGTCGAATTGCGATCCTCTCCCCAGAACCCAACTGAGAACCTCGATTGATCCGCGTGGAACTGCGGTGCGTAGAAATGTTTCCGGTTGCCTACGTGGTCGGCGAACAAGGTTTTCGATCCCGCATTTCGCTGTGATCCAGATCTTACGAGTTTCATCGCGCACATGATCAGCTAACGACAAATAGCGTCAAATTTTATTTTCAAAAAACGACCAACCCATCGGAAAAAATTCCGATCACACTGGCATTAAACCAATTACAATAGAAGCGTCACGGCTATTCCAGGAAAATAATTGCAGTTCAAATGACCACAATTAAATTAAATTAGCAAAAGGGGTCAGTCATTGAATTTTTGAATTCCTTGCGTGGCTTCCCTCTTAGGAACGCGCTGTCACTGCTCGCTTGTTCGATGGGAGGGGGCCAGTCGGCGTTCTTCTCAGAACGATGGGATCACGCTGGAATAGGGACAAACTTCTACGGCCAGTTCTTGAAGTCCCCCCATGAAACGGATGCCCAAGCGCTCATCGCCTACATCAACGGTGATAATCCTTTGCCCTTTAGACACACAACAAACCTGCTTGGGCGAAAGCAGAAATTGACGCGGCAAGCGCTGCCGCCCTGTTCCATTTAGCCTGAGCAGCAGCAGTTGCGACTAGATCCACGCCATCAATTTGAAGAAGAAGCCCTCCTCCGCCCCCTCCCAGTCCAAAACTGTAACCCGAAGATTCTTCAGGGGCCTTCACCTTCACGATGGTTGACACGAGCCACAGTATGCCTGCCAGTAAGGCAAAAACACCGACCACAATATTCAAATAGAACTTAAGGGAATTCATTTGAATCACCGTAGTAATTCCGCCCGAGAAAACAAGATACACGTCACACAGGAGTCAGCGAGCCACGCGGTCCCGGGGGGCAGTCCTTGTCCCCGGGGGGCAGTCCTTGAAATTTGAATCTGTTAGGCTCAAACCCACCCTGCGATCGCCCATCCTGATGCCCTGGTTTGTGGCGAAAGGTCCGGCAAAATGCCTGTTCTTTCATAAAGAGATTCAATCGACGGGATCTCGATGGGATGCGGCCCCGACTCACAAGCGTTGAAGCCTAACAAGGCGCAACACTCTCACGGATTACGATCGGCGGATCGCGGCGCCTGGCCGGCTTTGAGCTCTGCGATCTCGGCCTCGAGGCTGGCGAGTCGCGCCTCGATGGCGGCACGCCAATCGTTCTCCGCAGGAGTGTCGGCGGCGGCGGAAGGAGTGACGGTACCGGAGAAGCCGTCTGCGGCGGCGGGTGAAAGGAGCTGGACGAAGGTCTCGACCCGGCGGCCTTCGCCGACGGGGATGCGGCGGACAAGCGGACCGTGCGGGTAGTCGATGAACCACGTGAGCGTCTCTTCCACTTCCTCAAGGGAGGAGAAGGTGTGCAGCCGATCGGTGCGCTGGCGGATTTCCCCGGCGCTCTGGGGACCGCGCAGCAGAAGGATGGTCAGGACGGCGCGCTCGCTCCGCTGCATGCTCAGCACGTCCTGGATGCAGTGTTCGAACTTCGGGGAACGGCCGCCGAGGTTCTTTTCGACCAGGTATTTCTCCGAAAGTCCGCGCAGGGCCTCCGCCACTTCGTCCCCGGTGAAGCGGGTGATAGGGTCCCGGCTGGTGGTCTGGTTGCAGGCCAGCAGCAGGGAGTTGGGCGTGAGCGGATAGCTGTCGGGCGTGAGGATTTCCTTTTCCAACAAGCAGCCGAGGACCCTGGCTTCTTGAAAGGTGAGCTGGATTTCAGGGAAGTGCAGCATGGTCGCGCCGAAGTGTAAGGACAGTGGACCCTGAGGCACCACGAGAAAGCACACGGACGCCATGCCTGTCTCTTCATGAAGATAGAAGTCAGAGAGGCCAGTCCTTGAATTTTGAATTCCCTGCGTGCCTTCCCTCCTAGGAATGCGCTGCCGCTGCTCGCTTCTTCGATGGGAGGGGGCCAGTCGGCATTCTTCCCAAAGCTCGTGACAGGTTGCCCCTACTCTAAAAATCTCCATCACTCGCTCCCATCCGACCGGGAATGGAAACGATGGAATGTTGCGAGAAGTCCGCGTGTGACGCCCAAGGGATTGGCCACCTCGACTGTTAGACGGCTTTCCGGTATGCGACGATCAGCAGGATGAAGGCCACCCCGATCACAGCGACTCTCACGGAATTATAGATGTCCCACAGTTTCCGCTCGGACTCCCAATTTGGCGGCAAATCTGAGGGATTCCAGCGGCCGACCCGATTGTTGATCGGAACAGGAAAAACAACGCTGAAGATGACGATGAACGCCCAAGCGAATCCTGCATAAAGGGTAAATAGTCCCGCACTCCGGTGAGAAGCCCACATGCACCAGGCCAGCGCGAGGTGCAAAAGCAGGGTCGCGGCCATCCAAAAAGGCATCACCTTGCCAAACAGTTTGGCAAACACCTGGATCGCAGGGATGAAGTGTTTGTGGTCCGCCTTTGATAGGGATGGATGAATGAAAGCCGCGATCGAGAATTCATTGCCCATCAAGAGCGCGGTGGACGTGATCAGGAAGATGTAGGCGGCGTCGATCGTATTCATTTTGCCAAACAGTGTATTGGTCCTTCCCTTGGTAGGGCTGGCATACTCCGCGCTTTGCCGGGAGAATCAAGGGATCGGCGCGAAATGCTCGACGCCATTAAGCGCCATCCGTTGCGCTTCCATCGTTTCAAGCGGCCAGAGGTCAGATGGAGTCGGCTCCCGCATCGTAACGTCTCCGATGCAGTGCTTGCCCGAGCAGGCAGCTTCATCCGGCCAATCCCGCCCCTTCGGCCACCCAAGCAGATACCGAAACATTGGAATCCTCCTGTGGAAGCCGCCGCCAGCTTCCACAGGAGGGGGCCAGTCGGCATACTTCCAACAGCGATGGAATCACGCTGGAATAGAGACGTGTCGAACGATTCAGCCCTCAATCCCAGCAAGCTCAGCGCATCCGTCCGGGCAATCCGCTCAGCCACCGGTCTCTCACTGGAATGCGCACCTTTTCCCGTTTTCCCGTTTCCTATACATACGGGAAAGGAGGAATCGGAAATTGAATGGACCGTGCCATTCGGACGGGATCGGCCTCCGCAGCCTCGATCCCGTCGAACTCCGCTACTCCGCTCTCCTAGGCATACCGGAGTAGCGGAGTTCCACGGCGCAGCTTGGGCCAACGGAATCCGCCGAATTCCGATAATTCCACTCCCTAGGGTTATTGGAATATCGGAATCCGGAATTCCCGGCAACCCGGCTCCCACCAACCTCAAATCCCACCCACTCACCTACTCCGCTAATTCCGCTATAGAGGCATCCCGAATTACCGGAGTGCTTCCAGGAACGAACAAAGCCAGTTCCAAACCGCACCGCCCGACAAAATCCCAGTCTCCCATCCCCGCCTTTCTCATCCGCGCCCATCCGCGCCATCCGTGGTCAGAAACCTCGCATTTCAACGTCATGAGAAAGGCAATGGCACGCTCCTCCCCGAAGTCCTCCCCGCCAACGGACAGCCAAAGGCCTCTCGGACCGCCTGGGCTCGGCCGTGACGAGCTCGCCACCTCCCGCTTGCAACCTTCCCCTCGTTCCCCTACCACGCCCGGCGTGCGGAGATTTCTCGATACCACCCTCGACTACCTCCTGTGGCCGCTCCTCTTCGGAGGGTCTGTCCTATTGATGGCCTACGGCACCGCGCTCGGCCACGGCACCCTCGCCTTCAACCTCACCTACCTCCTCCTCGCCCTGACGCTCTGCGTCCTCGAGCGGGTCCGGCCTCACGAGGAAGACTGGCACCACTCCGACGGCCAGGAAATCCCCGACCTCGCCCACACCCTGCTCACGAAACTCTCCGTGCAGGTCCTCATCATTTCCGCAACCGCCATCGGCCTCGCCAAAAGCATCGGCGATCAACCCAGCGGCGGCATCTGGCCGTCCCACTGGCCGATGTTCTTCCAAGTCGTCCTCGCCTTGGTCGTCGCGGAATTCGGCCTCTACTGGGCGCACCGCGTGGCCCATGAGTGGATGCCGCTGTGGCGCTTTCACGCCGTCCATCACAGTGCGAAGAAGCTCTGGTTCTTCAATACCGGCCGCTTCCACTTCGTCGATACCTTCAAGAGCATCGTCTTCACCGTCCCCTGCACCGCCCTCGCCGGCGCGCCCGGACCGGTCATGGTCTGGGTCGGCGGCATCACCGCCTTCATCGGCATCCTCACCCACTGCAATATCCGCATGCGCTTCGGCTGGTTGAACTACATCTTCAACACACCCGGCCTGCACCGCTGGCATCACTCGATGGACCTCCGCGAGGGCAACAAGAACTACGGCGAAAACCTCGTCCTCTGGGATCTCATCTTCCGCACCTACTTCAACGACCACGCCCGCCGTCCCCCCAGCGAAATCGGCATCCGCGAAGCCATGCCCCACACCTTCTTCGGCCAACTCGCCGCTCCCTTCTACTGGAAGCGCTACCAAGCCGAGCAAAAGGAACTCCGGAAGCAAATGCGGAAGCAGAAAAGCACGCCCGAAGCCTCGCAGGCTCCATAGCCCGGGGTCAGTTTCAGACCGATAGGGCCGGTCCTTTCAAGCGACAAGACTGCCTTCGAAATCGTCTTGAAGTCGGCGGGCTATCTGCTGCGTTGGCAACGTCCCCACCATTGGCTGTTTGTTGGCCGTGAGCTTCCAATCTGGCGACACCTGAGGCAACTCGGTGAATCTACGGCCGATTGAATTATGAAGAGCAATCGGATTGCGGCTCTAGCACAGGCTTGCCTCTGCTTTCTAATATTTAATCTCTCCGTCGCTCGCGCCCAATTGCCATATGGCAAGGCCCTCGACCTGGACGGGACCAACCAATACGCCACCGTGCCCTTGCCAGCTGGCAGCGCGGTGGGCAGCCCGCTCACTGTCGAGGCATGGGTCTATGTGCGCTCCTATGCAAACTGGTCACGTCTGATCGATTTCGGCAACGGAGCCGGATCCAACAACATCGCCTGCGCATTGAGCTCGGGCACAAGCGGCCAGCCGGCGCTCTATTTCTTCAATGAGTCGGGCGGAATCACCGGAAGTGTCACTTCCCCGACGGCGCTCCCATTGAACACGTGGACCCATTTGGCCTTCACCCACGATGGCACCACCGGAAGCATCCTCATCAACGGCAAGGTGGCGATCAGCGGGCCCATGCCCGCAACGACTGGCACCCTACGCACCGACAACTTCATCGGGCGGAGCAACTTTGGCATCGACGACTACGCCAATGCCATCATCGACGAATTCCGCATCTGGTCCGTCGCCCGCTCTCCTGCGCAAATCCTGGCCAGCCAGGGCGCGCCACTCGTCGGCGATGAAGCGGGCCTGCTCCTCTACTACAAGTTCGACAACGCCAGCGGAACCGTGGCCACCAACAGTGCCACCGCCACCGGCGCGCCGTGGAACGGCACCATCCCGGCACCCACGCAATTCACACCCGGCACCCGGAGTGTCGGCGACCCCTATCTGCCAACCCTCGGCAATGGTGGCTACGACGTGCAGCACTACGACCTGACGATTAACTACAATCCCGTGGCCAATACGATGGTGAGCGAGGCCGACCTCACGATTCGCGCCACCAAAGGTCTGTCCGAATTCAGCCTCGACCTCCGCGGCTTCCCGGGGGCCACTGCCAAGATCGATGGGATTCCAGCCGGTGTGGCTCGTGTAGGAGACAAGCTGATCATCACGCCAGCATCGGGAATCGTATCGGATCGCGTCTTCCACGCCGTCGTCGACTACTCCGGCACCCCGGCCAAGATCATAGACGCTGACGGAGCGCCCGAAGGTTGGGTACCGATCGACAGCGGCGCCTGGGTAGTGTGCGAGCCGATGGGTTCCATCGGCTGGTTCCCGAACAACTGCACTCCCGCCGATAAGGCGACTTACGATTTCCACATCACCGCCCCAGCCACGCACACCGCGCTCGGCAATGGCGAACTCACCTCCAAGGTCAACAACGGCAACGGCACCGCGACATGGAACTGGCACATGGGCTATCCCATGGCGAGCTACCTGGCCACCGCAACCGTCGCCTTGTTCGACTACACCAAGAGCGTCAGCGACACCGCTGTGGGAGCCAGCGGCAATCCCCTCGAAATCTACAACGCGTTCGAAAGCGCCTTGTCGCCCGCGGAGAAGGCGGGTCTCACCGCCGATGCCGCCATCCAGGACGACATCATCAAGTTCATTGCGGACGAGATCGGCACTTACCCGTTCGATTCGACTGGCGTCGTGCTATACCGCATCCCCGAGCTCGACTACGCCCTCGAGGTTCAGACGAAGTCGCACTTCACGTGGCTACCCATGGACCGGGAGGTCCTCGCGCACGAGCTCACGCATCAATGGTTCGGTGACTCTGTCAGCCCGGCGACCTGGCGGGAGGTCTGGATCAACGAAGGATTCGCAACGTGGTGGGAATGGTATTGGGACAATCAACGGAACGGCGACACGACGACTGTCGAAGACTGGTTCGACATCTACTATCATGCTCCTGAGCAGACTTGGGACGCCCCATCGGCGAATCTCCCCAACGCCTCGCTGATGTTCGATTTCTTCACGATGTATTCGCGGCCCGCAATGATGCTCGAAGCCTACCGCCAAATCGCGGGGCCACCGGCATTCTTCGCGCTGCAACGTTCCATCCTCGCAGAACATGGCTATGGCAATATCACGACCGCGCAGTTCATCGCGCTTGCCAAACGCATCGCCAAGGAGAACTCCAGCTTCGGACCAGCGCACCTCGCCCAACTCGACGAATTCTTCCAGCAATGGCTCTATGAGGCAGGCCGCCCCACCTTGACTCCGGCAACCTTCTTCCAGGATCTCCAGCCGCGATTGGCCATCCGCTTGCTCAATGTGAGTGACGTGGAACTCACCTGGTCCCCGACCATTGCCGGCTGGTCTCTGGAAGAGACCGATGATCTGAGAAGCGACTCATGGACCCCGGTCCTGTCCTCCCCTGTCGTGACCAACGGAGAAACGAAGGTCACCCTCGCGCGGCAGCCGGCCGCCCACTTCTTCCGCTTGAGAAGCAATTGAGCGTGAACTCACCTTTTTTCGCCCTGAGCCCGAGCCGCCTCCACCGTCGCGCGACCGGGTGACTTCGGATGCGCAACCAGCCACTGATCCACCGCATCGCCACGCCCCGCGCGGGAAAGCTGACCAGCCATCAGACCAAGAGCCGCCGCCTGATCCGCGCCATCCGCGTTGTTCCCCATCCACGCAATGGCATCCGTTGGCGAAGACCGCACCCATCGCCCGGCCATCTCTTGAAAGGCTCCTGACAGCCTCGGGATCGCAGCAAGCTGCCCAGCCATCCCGCTGACGAAATCCTCAGGCGGCTGCTTCATCGAATGCATCAGGCTGCTCATCACCAGCTTTTCCCGATCCTTCGCCTCCGGCAATTGCGCTGCGATTTCCACCAGCCCCGTGATGCCTCGTCCATTGATGGCACCACCACCGAGCGACTCGAACTTCTGGTTCCGCTCCTCCTCAGGCAGGTTCAGGAACGTCCGGGCCGCAAAGTCCGGAGCCGTATCGCCAATCCCCCACACGATCCCCTTGAGAGCCTTCGAATAATACGGGCAATCCTCCGGCAGCCCATTCAGCCACTCCACCGCCGCCGTCGCATCCGAGGAAACCCAACCGTGAACGATGGTATCCAGCTCCCGTGTCCCTTGGGGATAAGCTTCGGTATACTTCTGCATGAAGTCCCCGCCGAATCGCTTCCCTGCCTGGAACATGAATTCCCACAATTGCGATCCACCTTCGTCCTGAGGTGAGAGCCCCTTGCGGCGCTTGAACTCCTCATAAAACGCCTTCGCCTTGTCGCTATCGCAGGCCTCCGCAAAGAGCGCCTTGCGAAGAAGATTCTCGGAACTCTCCCTCTCGCACCAGACGTCCACCATCCGCCTCGAGAACTCCGCATCGGACAGCCCCTTGAGCGTCTTGAGCTCCGCAGCAAACCGCGCCTCAATGCTTCCTTCCGCCGAGTTCGAAGAACGAACCGACCTCTTCGACGAGCCCGGACCATCAGGAGTCAAAGATACCAGACTCGGAGCCGGACCAGAAGAGTCCGGACCTCCACTCCTACCAGAAACCGGCATGGTGGACTGTGGTTTACACAACCACCCCGTGGCGAATCCCGCGCCAAGAGCGATGCACAAGAGGACGCCCGGACGGCTTGGGTTCATCATGGCGTTTTGCCAGCACTCGCGTCTTTTTCCAGCAGGAAATCGACCAGCGTCTCTTGAGGTTTCTCTAAAACAACACCGGCAGCTTCACTCCGGTCGCTTCGATCTTTGGCAGCAGCTTGCGCGCGGCCTGGTCGTCGCCGCTGAGGATCTTCTCCCAGAAATCGCCGAGCATGATTGCCGGGGTCTCGTGGTTGAGTTCGCGCTCAAGTTTCCGGCCGAGGTGTTCGGAGCGATCGCTCGTGGCGAGTTCCTTCAGCTTGGCATCCTTCTCCGGGTGCAGGCCATCCAGTAGCAGCCAGTCGTCCAGCCCGAAGTTGCCCGGGAATAGCTCGCTTTCACTTACGGCAGCTTCGCGAGCTTCGACGACTGCTGGATGCTTGCGGACGCGCTCTCCCAGTTCACCTTTTGCCCGGACCAGCAGTCTGAGGATCGCTTGAGGACCCAGCAGGCGGCGGTCCGCCTCGATGATGGCGGCACAGTCGGGATGATCGGCGGCCAGAGCCTCAAGGGCGATGATCTGCAAGGCTGCTTCCAAGGTGGTCTGGAGACGGACGCAGGGAGCCTCCTTCGCCGCGGACTTCAAGGCACCGAGCCACGACTTCGAGTCGCAGGATTCACCGATGGCGAAGCCACCCAACTGAGAGGTGGCCACAGATGCCTGCGCCCATGCGCGCGACTTGGCATCCTTCAAATCTGCCACCAGAGCCTTCACTGCCTCGCGCTGACCTTTCAGTGCGTCGCGCACTTCATTGTCCCGCTCCTTGTTCACGTAGCGGGCGAGTTCATCACGTCCGATGGTGTGATCGAACTCCTGCCCCGCCGCCTTTTCCAGCAGCCGCTCCAGGGAGGCATCATCACCGATGTAAGCGAAGACCTGCGCGCCCCATCCGTAGAGGCCCGGATTCTTTGGCGACAGCAGCAGCGCATCCCAGTAGTGGGCGATTCCCTTGCGGAAATTCGGGTCCGAGGTCAGCGAGGCCAGCAGCTTGTCACGCTCCTCTTCGCGCTGGTAGAGGTAGCGCAGCGAATCGAGGCCATTGTCGAACTGGAGCAGCTTCGGATCGATGCGATTACCCGCCAGACGGATGACAGCGGCGGTCAACTGGCTCTCGGCTGCATTCTCACTCAGGATGCTGTTCGCGGGCTCGAGTTCCACGGCCTCCGAAACGAGGCGCGCCGAGGTTTCGAAGTCCTCCAGCTTGCCCTCCATCCGATAGAGGTTGCGATAGAGCAATGCGGAGTTGTTCAGGCTGGTCGAATTCCGTTCCTGCTTCTCATAGGCTGCCAAGGCATCGCGATAATGACGCTTCGCCGCTTCCTGATCCCCCTGCTCTTCCGCCTTTTGGCCGCGCGCTTCGGAGAGCCTCACGGCGATGGTCGGCTCGGAGGCATTGCCCTTGGAAAGCCACTCGATCTTCTCGTCCGTGTCGCGGGCGAGAAGAGAACGGAGGCTTACAATGCCAGCCTTTTCGGCGTTCCTCGTGGCCTTGGGAAACGCTTCATCCAGCAGTTTCCGGGCTTCATTGGTCTCACCGAGATCGCGGAAAATATGGGCCAGCTGGAAGAGCGTGCCGACATCCCGTTTCTTCGAAGCGAGCAGCTCGTCGAAGAGCTTGCGACCCTCCGGCTCACGATCGGACCAGAAGTAAACCTGTCCGAGGAAGAGCCGGTATTCGTCCGTTTCGCCGGCGGAGCTGCGAAGGGCGAGGAAGGCTTCCTCGGACTTTTTCAGCAGCTCCTTCCGCGCGGCCGGATCCTTCTCGGCCTGCGCCATCCGCAGCCGGGCGACGCCGAGATCCATGATGGATGGGACGATCTTCGCCTCGGCCTGATAGTGCTCGCGCGATGCGATGAAGTCGGGATCCTTCGGGACTTCGGTTGAAAGATACTCCTGCACCATGCGCTCCTGCTCCTGCGCGCTGGCCGCATCGTAGCGCTTCCGGAAGCTGGCTGCACCATTGTCTCGATTGAGGCGGTCCAGCGCCTTCTTCTGCGCCGCTTCGTAGGAACGGTCCACGGCGCTTTCCAAGGTCTTCCACTGGGCCATCCGTGGCGTCACGTAGCGCTCCAGATGCGGCAGCGCTTCCGCCACGCGGCCCTCGCCCATCAACAGATTGCCATACAGGCGTGCGCCTTCGCCATCGCCCAGCTTGTCCGCAGCCGGCTCTAACAAGGCAAGCGCGCCATCCACTTCGCCGAATTCCTCGCGCATCAGGGCCAGCTTGATTCTCGTCTCGCGGTTGTCTGGCTCAGCCTTGTGGATGCTTTCCAGCGCCTTCCGCAGCGCTTCGTGAACCCGCACCAGATCCGTCGGCGAAGGCCTGAGGGCGGCAAGGATGCGCTCCGCGTCTTTCGGGTCGCTGCACTTCGCCGCGGCAGCGAGCGCCCGGTCGGTGAGATCCGGGATGAGGACTTGCTTGAAGCCTGGAATCATCCGGTTGGCATCGGCATAGCGGACCGCAGCAGCGATGCGATTTGGATCACCGGAGTCGAGCTCGGCATTCAGCAGGCTCAGCATCGCCTGCTGCGAAGCCGCACGATCGCCGATGCTCTCCTGGATCATCCCGCGGTACACTTTCACCGCCTCGATCGGCATTCCCGAGGCAATGTATCCCGCCGCCCTCTCTCCCGCCTTCCGGGCCCGATACTCCGGAGAATGGATGTGAGCCTGCCACGCGCCGCTTCCGATAAAAAGCGCGACCACGGCCAAGGCACACCACCGGGTCCCGCGGGCGAAGCCGCTCACCCGCTCCTTGCCGAGGAAATACCAGCCGCGGCCCGGCGCGTCCGCCACCCGGTAGGCATCGATCGGAAAGACCGGGATGAAGACAAGACAGAAGCAGCGTGTCTTGATGTAGGTGCCCGTGACCGCGTCGAAGTCACGCTTCCCGTACATGCTGACACCGATGCCATTGATCGTGAAGAGACTGGGCGGCGACTTGACCGGCCTCATCGAGGGAAATCTCCGCTCCAAGTCACTGTTACCCGCTGCACCGCCATTGCCAACCTGCATGATGCGGATGAGTTCATAATCAATGTTTGGTTAAGTCACGCCGGAAGTGACTTTGTGACCCCGAAGTCACCGGCTCTCTCACCGATCCCCATCCGATTCCGGGCAACCGGCGAGATCCCCCCGATCTTCAAATGGGCCTCGATGGATAGCACTTCATCTCCCGTGAGATTGGTCAAAAGTTGACCAAATCCGCCTCATCCCAACGGGCAATATCCATTGCACCTCAGTATAATACCCATGATGTGGATTTCCCTCATCATCCCACCCCCAGCCAGTGACTTCTTAACTCCAATCTAACTTATCGCCTCTCCGATTCGCCGTGAAGACGCCGTCCAGTTCCGCACTGATTGGCTCCGCCCTTTTGATAGCCGCCGGGCTCTTCCTGGCCTTCCATCGTCATGACCCGGCTTCCGGCACGGACGATTCCCCGGTGCCCCTCGAGCAACCGCGTCCCGGACTTCATGCCCGGAGCCCCATTCCGGGTGGTCCGGGTAGCACCGTCGCGAAAGCGAGTGAGCCAGCTCTGATCCTCACGGACGACGGCCTGGCGGACTTCGCCAACTACGACCGGGACGGCGACGGAGATCCGGAGGTCGATGCATTTCTGAATGTTTACCGCCGGGTTGACTCCAGCGCAGCCAAAGTCGACCTGCTGGAAAACGTCCGGACCTTCGATACCTCCGATGATCCGCAATTGAATGATTTGCTCATCTACCAAGCAGCCAAGGCCGAGGACTCGAAAGTCCGCACCGCGGCCCGGGCGGCCTTGTTCGAGCATGGCGGGGCGAAGGCTCATGATTCACTCGCGGCATACCTGAAATCGGAAACTCGGGCCGCCGATCGACAGGAACTGGAGAAACTTCTCGACGACTTGCAGCGGACACCCCTGAGCCTGGTCAGGTCAGGCTCGAAGAAAAATGGAACACCACCTTCTCCCCCCTAGCACCAACAATTGAACCAATGAAAACAACACTCGGAGCGGCACTTGCCGCCTTTATCCTGCCGCTTCTGGCCACCAGTGCCTATGCGCAGAACGACATTGCCCGGAACAACTACAAGGTGAAGGCCAAGGCATCCGCAGACCTTCAAACCTCGGTCAACGACACCACCGGCATCAAGGTAGGCACCAATGACGTCATCGCCGCCCTGCTGAATGAGCTGGGCCCCGCCTTTAACAACGTCAAGGCCTCGCAATGCGATATCATCGCCCACTACGAGAATGACGAGGACATCCTCGACCAGGTGGAGTATTACCTCGTCCGAACCCGCGGCAGTGGCGTCCGTTTCAAGGTGCGCCTCGATCCCGGCTTCTTCGATACCTCCAGCGGGACCACCGTGTTCAGGCGCACCTTCAGCGCCAACAACACCACCGTGAAGGCGGATTTCACGGATGCCAATACCCTGGCGAACTTCAACTTCGGTGACGTGACCCTGCTGGGCCACGGTCTCACCAATGGCAATGTCACGATCAAGGATGTGGGCACCCTGGCGGCACGCCTCAACCAAGCGAACGCCCACTTCGATGGATCGATCAGCGGCGACGTGGACGGAGACAACCTCGCGGGTTCGTTGTCCATCGACTTCGGCAGCGCGCTGAGCAATGACGTCTTCGATGCCCTGCCCTTGATCCTCTTCCCCATCTAGTCCGGAGCCACACGGCATTTGAAATTCCCCGGCAATCTGTGCACGCCGCAGCTTGCCGGGGACTTTTCCTATCCCTCCGGAACCGGCTGTCTTCACGAAGATTTCACGAATCCCGTGAAGTAATCCTCCGGTTCGTTCCGTCTCATCCCATGGCGCGGCACTGCGCTACCATGAGCCACCACCCCGCTCCCGAGCGTCACCTTCCCAGCCGGCTTCAGGCCCTGGCTTTCCATTTCAAGTCGCGTGCCTTCCAGCTGCGGCGTGGCTTGCGAGAATTCTCCTCCCGGCCTCCGCGTCATGAATGCGCTGCGCTATTGGTCGAGTCGCCGGTCATCGCGGAGAAGCACGCCCCGCTGTGGCGCGAGCTGTCCGCAGCCGAATTCCCGCTCACCGCAGGCAAGGTGGAAAACCTCCGCCATGCCGCCCGCGCCTTCCACGGCGTGGAAATCCCGGCGGGCCAGGTCTTCAGCTTCTGGCGGCAACTCGGCCGCACGACGAAGGGCAAGGGCTTCACCGAGGGCCGCGAATTGCGCGAGGGCTGTCTGGTGCCCGCCATCGGTGGTGGACTCTGCCAACTCAGCGGCCTGCTCTATCAGGCGGCGCTGGAGGCTGGCTTGGAAATCGTGGAGCGCCATGGTCACTCGCGCGTCATTCCAGGATCGGCGGCGGAGAAGAACCTGGATGCCACCGTCTTCTGGAACTACGTCGACCTGCGCTTCCGCAGCAATACCGAGTGGCGCGTGGAGGTGGAGCTGACTGCCGCGGATCTTATCGTGCGCATCCGCTCGGCGCGGAGCGAATCGGTGAAGGTGGCGGCACCGGTGGTCGAGGCAAAGCCGCGGCCCGCGCCCTCGGGCGATTGCCTGACTTGTGGGATGATCTCGTGTTTCCGCCATCCGGCGGCGACTGCGGCTCATGCGCCTTCTTTGGGACACTCGGCATTTCTACTGGATGCGCGCTGGCCCGAGTTCGACCGCTGGTGCCGCAGCCATTCCCGTGAAGGCGATCGCTGGCTGACGCCTCTCGATGGCCGGCGCTGGAAGAAGCCGAACTACCAGTGGTCGCCACCGCCCGGCGTAACCACCGAGCGCGCGACCTTTCAGGCACTGCTCCGCTCATGGAAGCAGCGCCGCCTTCCCGGCCAGGGAGCAAAGCGGCAACTCGCCTTGTTAGAGGGCGATGCCGCCTTGGCGAAACGCTACGCGGAAATGCTTTCGCCCGAATGCCGCCACGTGGTGGTTTCGCAAAACCTGCTGCCACACCTGTGGCAATCCGGTGCGCTTGGCGGCCGCAGCTTTGACGTGCTGATCCAGCGTTGGCCGATGGATGAACTCCAGCGCCGGCTGGATCACGCGAAGGAGAAGCATCCGCACTCCACCACGCTCGGTGACTTCCGCGCCGATCCGGAGTTGGTGCGTGCCGAGCGCGAAGCCCTCGCCGCTGCAGCACGACTGGTGACGCCACACCGTGCGATCGCCAAGCACTTCGGCGAGCGCGCGTGGCTGATCGATTGGGAGATGCCGAATCCGATGGAGCTAAAGCCAGCGGAGAAAGACACGATCTTCTTCCCCGCCTCGCGACTCGGCAGGAAGGGCGCCTTCGAGCTGGCGGCGGCACTACTCGATGCCCCGCTGATCGAGCTGAAATGCTTCGGCCGGGCGACCGAGGGCATGGCGGATCCCTTCAAGGAAATCCCCTGCTCTCCCGGCACGAAGGAAGATCTCGCGGCGGCGCGGGCGCTGGTCCTACCCGCATGGATCGAGCATCAGCCACGGCTCGCGCTGCTGGCGCTAGCGAGCGGCATCCCGGTGATTGCCACGGAGGCCTGCGGCTTGCCCGAGCATCCGCTGCTGCACACGCTTTCCTCGCCCGACCCGGCAGCCCTGCGTATGGTTCTGCGCGCGGTGCTCCAACCCGCGGTCCCCGCATGCGCTGCCTCTTGATTTCCCTGTTGTCGCTCGCCAGCCTTTGCGCTTGCCGGGAAAAGGCACACACGGAGAGAAATCCCGCCGTGCCAGAAGAACGTGCGGTCAACTCCGAGCCCCTCTCTCCTCCGCCGGCTGAGGCTGCGATCGAACCACAAGCCCCCGCCGCTCCCGAGGAACGCACTCCGGCTTCCCAAGAACGACCTGAGGCCGTCCTCGTCAAACCGATGCTGCCGGAACCCGCCCCGGCACATCCTCCACAAAACCCCACCTCCGCAGAACAAGCCGTGAGCTCGGATCTCCCCGGCCCGGAGCGCGCGAAGGCCGCCGCCGAACGGGTGCGTCCCGCATTGGAAAAGGCGCTCGCCGACAAGGGCCTGCATTTCGGCGATCCCGTCTTCCTGCGCGCCTTCAAGGAAGAAGGCCAGGTCGAGCTCTGGGTGCGGAATCGAGGAACGAAGAAGTACGAGCACTTTCGTACTTGGGACGTGGCCGCACAATCCGGGAAGCCGGGCCCAAAGCTCGCCGAGGGCGATGGACAGGTGCCGGAAGGATTCTACTTCGTCGGCCCCACGGCGATGAAGCCGGACAGCACCTTCCATCTCGCCTTCAACATCGGCTACCCGAATGCCTACGACCAGCACCACGGCCGCACCGGCAGCTTCATCATGATCCATGGCAACTGCGTCTCGATCGGCTGCCTGGCCATGACCGATCCGAAGATCGAGGAGATCTACACGCTTTGCGACGCCGCCTTGAAGAACGGCCAGCCGTATTTCCGCGTGAATCTCTTCCCCTTCCGCATGACGGATGAGCGGCTGGCCCGCGAGGCCTACAACCCGTGGTTCGACTTCTGGACAAACCTCAAGGAAGGCTACGACCGCTTCGAGCATAGCCACGTGCCGCCCGAAGCGGAGGTGAACGAGAAAAGCGGCCGCTATGAGTTCAAGTAGCCACCCACCTGCGGACGATCAAAGAGCGCCTTCACGCTCGGCCGTTGCAGCACGAGGATGGTAAAGACACCCAGCGCCGTGCCGAACGGGACATGGATGCACGAGATGCAGGCCATCACGAAGGAGAACGTCCATTTCCGCCGCGCCGACAAGCAGCGCCCGGAGTAAAATAGCAGCCCGGCATACGTCCAAGACAGGAGGATGAACGCGCTCCCCATGACGATGAACATCCAGCCGAATGCCTCCGGAAAGCCAGTCATGGGAGGAGTTGCAGGAGCACCCGCAGACGGCGGAGGCACGGGAACCGGAAACTTGCTGTTTACAATCATGACCCCGAACAGGACATGGAAAATCGGGATCGATCCGAACAGCGCCGCCACCCCCGCGAGCACATAGTGGAAGATCGATAGCAGCTTCAGATGCTCCGCATCCAGAATGGCCTGCGGATGCGGCGGAGGTCCAGGAGTCTGCATCACGCCCCCAGCCAACCCGAAGCCACGCATCCAAGCGAGCGGAAAGCTTGCAGACGGCGGCGGCCTGTCGACACACTCGCAGCCATGAATCCGAGCTTCGTCCTTCCGGTCGCGCTTGCCCTCTTCGCCGCTGCTCTCCCGGCCATCGCCGACGATAGCCCCCCACCCGCGCCGAAAGAAGTACCAGCGAAGCCCTCCGCCCCGTCCGTAAAACCGGAGCTGTATGCCAAGGCGCTGCTGGGCTCCTGGCGTCATGAGATGAAGCAGGGAGAGGCCGACGGCTACTCCGTCACCACCTACCTCGAAGGCGGCAAGTCGACCTCCATCGCCCACATCGTGGCCGGCGATAAGCAGCTGAACATCACCGCCAAGGCGAAGTGGACGCTGGAAAAGGACAAGCTGACGTCGGAGATCACCGAGTTCTCCATGCCGGAGCTACTGCCCCCCGGCACCAAGATCACCCAGACCATCATCTCCCTCTCGGAAACGGAATTCCGCTACCTCCAGGACGGGAAAGAGGTCACCGAAAGACGGGTGAAATTGATCAAGCCGTCACCTACGCCCCCGGCACCCGCACCCGCGCCCCCACCCGCCAAATGAGGCGCGGCAAGGTGCCACCTTTCGCGTTTTGACTTCACCGGTCCGGGCCGCTACAACCCGCGCAGGCACCCGTAGCTCAGTTGGATAGAGCATCCGCCTTCTAAGCGGACGGTCACTGGTTCGAATCCAGTCGGGTGCGCTAAATTTAAACGGCTTAGATGGGGATGGCACTAACTCTTTTGAACGAGTTTCACGTTCCAGAGGAGCGCTGCCTCACGAGGCGACAGCAGCTTGGTTCCGTTGGCCGCAGCAAGCTCGAGGCGGCTCTGGTGCTGAGCTTCCCACTCCTCGGCCTTCAATCTCCGCTGCTCTTCTTCCTCGGGCGTGAACTGGAGCCATTCCGGTACGACGGAGTGCGGACTCGTCGGCCATGGCAGGGAAGATGAGGAACTCATGATTGAAAATAGGCACGGAAGCGCGCGGGAGGCAAGGCAGCGGATGTGAGCGCTCGTCCGCGAATGTAATTCCGACGTGTGCACATTCTTCTCCGAAGCTTGCACACACGAAATAGCGCCACCTTGCCAAGATGGATGTCGAGAGTTCGAATCTCATCGCCCGATCCTACGAGGCGGCACGCATCCACATGATGTCTCACGCATCCCGCCTACGCCAGCCGCCGCGGCAGTCGGGGACTTCCATGGGGAAGTCATCGCGGAGGGGGAAGCGGTCTTCGGAGGCGGTCACGTCGCGGAGTTCGGCGAAGCGGAAAAAGCGCCACGACTGACGTTCGAGGCACCAGCCGGCGAGCACCCAGGCTTTGGTGCACTTCGCCTGGAGCAGGCCGTAGGGCTCGATCCTGAACTCCCGGTTCTTGCACCAGAAGGACACGATGCGGCGGCCTTGGATGGCGGCCCGCAAGGCGCGGATGTTCGGGAAGGTGCGACGAGGACTCATGCCGCGAGCTTAGTCGGCAGGCCAAAGATGTAAATTGGACCTACCTGCAAGCTCGCGACATGCGTAGCGATGGATTGCACTTCCGGACTAACGAAAGAAAGCGCCTTCCATCGCCCTGACGGTGTCGGTTAGATTCGGATTCTCAGGAATTCGGTGGGTCCCCGTTCCATTGCCAACCGGGGTGCTTCACGTAGGCCAGTGCTTCTTCGCTGCGGATGCCGCGGGCGGCCTCGCTCGCGAATTCCTCCTTGCGCCGCTTCCATGTGACGAGGTCCTGCGGCGAAGCATTGTGCCGTTTGTTGTAGGGCACCTGGTTCCCCACCATCATCACGAGGAAGCCCTCAAGACCGAAGTCGTTCTCCGTGCGCGGCAGGCGATAGCGGCAGAAGCCGGTCGGGCCGTTCTCCTGATAGAAGTCGATGAAGTCCTGGACGCCGGAGACATCCGTCTCCTCGCGAGCCACCTTCCAGAAGGGCGTATCGAGCTTGCCGTTGAACTTGTAGTGCAGCGAGAGGAACTGCCGGATGTCATTCCACGTGTTTGCGGTGAGCTCATTGTAGAGACCGCGCATGGTAGGCGTCGGCTGGAGGTCACTGTGCTTGAGGAAATCCACCAGCGTCTGGATATGCGAGCACAGGATCATGATGGCGGTGGACTCCAGTGGTTCCACGAAGCCACCGGCATTGCCGAAGGCGACGACGTTGTCCACCCACTGGCGCTTATAGAAGCCGGAGCGGAAGTTCACGATCCGCGTCTCCACCTTTGCCTTCGGGTTCTTCTTCTGGAACTCGTCTGCTGCCTGGTCATCCGAGATGAAGTCGGGGCAATAAACGTAGCCGCGATTGATGAGATGCTCGTGATCGATGCGCCACGCCCAACCGGCGTCCATGGTCTCGGCCGTGGTGTAGGGAAGGATCGGCTCGTCCTCGCCGCGCTCCCAACCGCCGATGACCGCCTTCTTGCAGAAGAGTGACTTGTCGAAGCTCTCGAAGGGCTCCTCCAGGGTCTTGCCCAGCAGTTCGCTGCGGAAGCCGCTCGCATCGATGAACAGGTCCGCGGTGAGACGGCGCCCGTCTTCCAGATGCACGGCTGCAATCCCCTGCTCGCCACGTTCGCTGCCGGTCACCTTGCCATCGGTCACCTCCACCCCTTCCTCCTTCGCCACGATCTCGAGGATCTCGATGAACTTCTTGTTCTCGATGTGGAAGGCGTGCCACGGGTGGATGTCCGGCGCGCCATTCTGCTGGCGTGGAAATGCCATGTCGCGGCGCATCAGCGCGCCGGGCAGGCTCGCGTCCTTGAAGTCGTCATCGCAGTAGAAGCCGATCGGCTTCTCCATGTCGGTGTAGTGCGAATCGAGCTGGAGATTGAAGGTGTAGTCGAAGCTGCCGCGCGCGCCCCACAGGAAGCGGATGCCGAGCTTCCACGTCGGTTGCGCGAGTGCATAGAAGCGCTTCCGCGAGATGCCGAGATACTCGAAGAGGTGTCGCGGGAAATTCGGAGTGGTGCTTTCGCCGACGCCGATCACGCCGATCGATGGGCTACGAACGACCGTCACCTTGAGCTGCGGGATCTTCCGCTTGATCGAAAGCGCTGTGATGAAACCAGCGCTGCCGCCGCCGAGGACCAATACTTCTTTAATCATGGGTTGGGTTTGGGTATTTGAGAGAGTCGTATCCAAAGGGTCAGATGCTCACGGCCGCACCAAGCGATCCGGTGCTTCTTCCCTGACCTTCATGCGTTGGAAGAAGGTCAGCAGCGGACCGGTCATGGCCGTGGTGACCAGTGCCATGATGACCAGCATGGCGAAGATGCGGGGCGAAAGGATGCCGAGGTCATAGCCGATATTCAGCGCGATCAGCTCCATCAGGCCGCGGGTATTCATCAGCGCGCCGAGCTGGAGGGAATCCCGCCAGTTCATGCCGGTGAAGCGTGCGGTCAGGGCCGTACCACCGAGCTTGCCGACAGTGGCGACCCCGACGATGGCCAGGCAGATCAGCCAGCCATTGAGATCATTCAGGAGGCCGATTTGCGTGCGCAGGCCGGTGAAGGCGAAGAAGAGCGGCAGCAGCAGCACGGTGCTGAAGTTCTCGACGCGCACGGCCAGCTTGTGGCGGAAGCCTGCGATGTCCGGCATGATCGCCCCAGCGAGGAAGGAGCCGAAGAGTGCATGGATGCCGACCACTTCGGTGCACATCGCAGCGGCCAGCACCGTGCAGATGACCAGCGCGAGCGTGCGCTTCGAGGGTTCCGGACGTGCCAATTCCTCGCGGCCGAAGATGCGCGGGAGCATGGGCCGCAGGACCCAGATCATTGCCACGATGAAGATGAGCACCAGGGCCAGATTCATCGCGGATCCGGTCACGCTGGTCGACTTGGCGACGGCGACCACGAAGGCCAGCGCGCTCCACGCCGTGACATCATCCACGGCGGCGCAGGTCACGGCGGTATTCCCGAGGTAGGTCTGGGTCATGCCGCGTTCCTGAAGTATGCGGGCGAGCACCGGGAAGGCGGTGATGCTCATGGAGATCCCAATGAAGAGGGCGAAGGCGGTGAAGTTCGTGCCCGGCTGGGCGAGGCTACTATAGAGGAAGTAGGCGAGCCCCACGCCGAGGAAATACGGAGCCACGATGCTGGCATGGCTGACGACCACCGCGGTGTGCGCCTTGTTCCGCACCTGACGGACATCCAGTTCCATTCCCACGGTGAACATGAAGAGGCAGACTCCGATCTGGCTGAGCAGCTTCAGCGTGCCGAGCGAAGTCGCGGGGAATACGAACTGGAACATCTCCGGCGAGACCCAGCCGAGCAGCGAGGGTCCGAGCAGGATGCCCGCGACCATTTCCCCCACCACTGCCGGCTGGCCGAAGCGGGTGAAGATGCCACCGACCACCCGTGATGCGGCGATGATGACGAGCAGCTGGATGAAGAGGTGGCTGAGCGGATCATTCAGGTTCGTCCCGAGCGAGGCGAGCATCGCGCTGAAGGCAGAAGTTGGCGCGGTTGCGGGTGCTACTGGAGCGGGTGTCGCGACGGTCCGCGCGGCTTCGGCAGCGAGGGTGGCTTCGCTATGCGTTGGACCTGGCAGATGCGCACCGAGATGGATGACGCCCAGAATGCCGCTGCCGACGATGAGCAGGACGAGCAGGTAGAAGATGGTGGTGCGTTTCATGGAAACGGGAACATTCTTGGCAGCTTCAGGCCGTGGCTACACAGAGGCACAGAGGCACAGAGGAAAAGCAGGAGGTCGCAGAGGAAGGAAAGACGTTGGGAATCATGAGCATCATCTTTTGTCTTTCTCTGTGAACTCCTGCCTTCTCTCCATGCCTCTGGGGTAAATCGGCGGGGAATCTTGTCAGACGTTTGCTTCGACCTTGGAAGTGGTTGGCAGTGAGTTTTCTTCCTCCGGCGAGAACCACGTGTAGAAGCCCTCGCGGAGTTCCAGCTTCAGCCAATCGAAGAGCATGCCGAAGAGGCGGAACATGTCCTTCCGCTCCAGGGTGAAGCCGGAGAGCAGGCAGCGCATTTCCTTGTTGGTGCGGCCGAGCAGGCCGTGCTTGCGGCGGCGCTTGGCAATCGCGGCGAAGCGGCGATTGTAGCAGCTCATCAGCGCGGAGAAAATCCGGCCGCTCGGTGGAGAGAATGGCGGCATGGTCAGCGCCATTTCACCTTCCGCGAATGGCGGCACCACCACGCCCCAGTAGTAGAGGCTGAGGTCCAGACGGAACGCGAGGCTCATGAGGTCATACTCGGCCATGTAGTGATACTTGTCCTTGTAAACCGACGTGAACCAGCGGCGGTGACAGGTGGCGAAGTCACGATTGTGTTTCGCGATCAGTGGCGCGGCGGTCTCGCCCTTGCGGATGCGGGTGATGAGGTGCGCGGCGCTGGTGGTGCTGAAGGAGATCCAGTCCATGCCCGGACTGTAGAACGGGTCCATGAAGGCGGCGGCATCGCCGACGAGGACAAAGCCGTCACCGGAAAAAGTGGTGCTGTAGTAGGCGAGATTCCGCCGCCAGTGGACATCCTCTTCATCGTAGGTGGCATCGGCCAGCAGCTCGCGAGCGACGGGATGCTCCATGAGGAAATCCTTCAGGCGGTCGGCGACCTTGCCACCTTCCTTCCACTCGACGATGCGCTGGTCGAAGACGACACCGACGCTGGTATCGCCGCCCTTGAGCGGGATCCACCAGCTCCACCAGCCATCGCCGATGATGTGGTTGGTAGCGGTGCCGCGGACGCCGTGACACAGCTTCGCCCACTCGGGATACTTCTCCGCGAGCTCGCGACCGTCCCAATCCTTCAGGCCTCTCCAGCGTGACCATGCGGCGGCGGTCGGGTGCTCGTCATTGCGGACCCACCAGCCGTTCTTGCGGGCGAGCAGGGCGGCGACGCCCGAGGCATCGACGACCCAGCGGGCTTTGATGGACTTCACCTCGCCGTCGTATTTCAGCTCCACGACCTGCTGGCCGCCGGCGTTGAGTTCGACATTGCGGATGACTGCGGGCCGCAGGATCTGTGCGCCTGCCTCTCCTGCGCGGCGGAGGACTTCTTCGTCGAAGGTCTGACGGTCGAGCTGATAGGATGGAAGGCGGACTTGGTATTTCGCGCCGAGTTCGCTGGCTTGGGAGATGTTCTCGACCTCGTCATTCTTGAACCAGAAGCGGAGGCCTTGCTTGCAGATCTGGTTCTCGTTCAGGTAGCGCGTGAGGCCGAGCACGCGGCCCATGAAGTAGGCGCTGACTTCCACCGTGGCCTCACCCACGCGGCGGCCGAGGCGCTCGGTGCGCTCGATGATCAGCACGCGGATGCCCGGATTATGGCGCAGCAGGAGCGTGGCGGTAGCTGCGCCGGAAAGCGCGCCGCCGAGCACGATCACGTCGTATTCGTCTGACAGGGAACTGGATTCCATCATTCTCAAGAAATTGGGGTGGGAACTTTTTCAGCGGTCTTCGCCTTGGCCTTCGGCGCAGCAGCGAGCGGATCGGAGAAGTCGATCTTCTTCACGATCGTCTTGCGCCGGTGGATGGTGCAGACGGCGTAGAAGGCCCAGACGTGGAAGCGGAGACGCCAGCCCATGCGGGTGTTGCCGGCCACGAGATTATTCACGGCCCACTCCATGCCCTTCGGTGGATGCTCGTCCATGAAGACCTCGAAGGAGTCGTTGTTGTAGAACATCTTGATCATGTTCAGGAACACCTCGCACATCTCCCCCACCCGCTTGGTGTAGCGCTTCTGCGCAGCAGGTGTTAGAGCCGTGCCCTTGGCATCCGCGGCGACGACTTCCTTCGCTGCCAGATGGCCGGAGCGGATGGCGAGCATCACGCCGGACGAGAAGATGGGATCAATAAAGCCCGCCGCATCGCCGATGAGCAACCAGCGCGGGCCCGCATTCTGGAGATGGCGGTAGGTGTAGTCGCCGGCGAAGTTGTATTCATTCACCCGCTCGGCTCCGGCCATGCGGCTTTGAAGCTCGGTGGACGTGGCCACCACGTGCTCGAAGCAGTCGCCTGGCGTCATGCCGGTGGACTTGTAGTGCTCCAGGGTCTGGACGAGGCCGATGGAGGTTTTCTCGGCATCCAGCGGAATCATCCAGAACCAGCCGAAGTCGAGACGGACGATGGTGATGTGGCCATTGTACGGCGCATCATTCCGCTTCACGCCGCGGAAGTGAGCGAAGGTCGCGAACTTCTTCGGCAAGCCGAGATCGGTCTTCGGCAGGTTCATCTGGCGGCCGAGGAAAGCATCGCGACCGCTGGCATCGAGCACCCAGCGAGCGGTGAGTTCGTGGATCTTGCCCTCCCTCTCGCAGGTGATGGTCACGCCGTCGTCGGTGACCTTCGCGGTCTTCACCTTGGTCTCCTGCCAGACCTCGCAGCCGTGTGAGGCGGCGTTTTCTAACAAGAGGTTGTCGAACTTCGCGCGCTCGACCTGGAAGGTCTGGGCGTAGCGGGACTTCAGGTACTTGCCAAAGATGATGTTGATGCCTGCCTTGGAGTTCCCGAGCACGAATTCCGCGCCGAGCTTTTCCATGAAGCCGTGGGCGACCATTTTGTCCCACGCACCGATTTCGCGGAGGACGTCATTGCCGTAGGGAATGAGCGATTCGCCGACGTGGAAGCGCGGGAAGCGCTCGCGCTCGAGGATGAGGACTTTCTTGCCGGCTTGGGCGAGAACGCTGCCTGCCGTGCTTCCGCCCGGACCGCCGCCGATGATGATCGCGTCGTAGCTCATGACGCGGCTGAGATCTCCAAGGAATGGTGCACGATACTTTCGTGCAAAGGCGCCGTCGGCAGCGTCGAGGCATTTCATAATGTGATTGCATTTTGCAACCAGCAAAAACGACCGCCAGCCCGCATGGATGCTAGGGTTCGAACTGTTAGATCATCGTGAAAAGTGCAATCCACCGCCACTTCTAGCGGCATGGGCAAGAGCTCTATAACACCGCTCTCCAGCCAAAGTTTCGCGCTACAAACAATAAGGTTTTACTCATGGCGGAGTGGCAAAAACCAACGAGTGTTTGGCCACTCAAATGCCAGCAACAACTGTCAGTCGCCAAAATCTCGTCGAAGCCGCCCTTGAACTCTTGCAGGAGGAATCCTCGGAGGAAACGAGCATCGACGTCCCTATTTCCAGCGGAGAAACCCTGCACATCGACGTGCGGAAGAAGCCAGTCATCGTGGTGTCTTCCGAACGTGCAAACTCGGGGTCTCTGTCGATGCCGCTGCGTTGAGGCGGGATGCTGCCGTCCCGTTTCGGGGTCTGCCTTCGCCGAATGGCGCGGTTGGCCCGGGCCTGTGGTCATGGGGTTGTTTTCGTCTGCCTGCGATGCCGCCAGATCAGGAAGCCTGACCACGGCACGATGAAGGCGAGCAGGACGAGCCAGTAAGGTAGGAAGATCAGCCAGTCCCGCGGTGGCTGGAAGCGCATGGAGTTCTTCCAGTTGTCACGGACGCAAACCGGGCCCGGCGTGCCGTTCTCGCTAGCCAGCGGGATATCCTCGCCACCACCACGGAGGAGAAGCGGCGCAGGAAAGACTGGAACCAAGCGCTTAAAAGGATCGGTGGCATCCGATCTATTCCAATCAAACTCTGCAGGACTGGAACCTCTCCATCCATAGGACGAGGTAACGCTAAACAGCTCGATCGCGCCGCCGTCACTGTTGGCTCCGAATTCACGCCAACTGACCCATGAGCTGAATTGCATCGAATCCCACCATGCCCATGCGAGGAAGCAGGCGCCGAAGAGCCCGAGCCAGAAGCTTTTCCAGCGATAGAATGGGCGTGGGGTCATGGGGAGTTGGAAGTGGATTCCAGCAGGCGGGCTTTGTGGCGTTGCCAGACTAACAGCAGGGCGCTCCACAGGATCAGGTAAAGCAGGGCTACGAACCAAGCCGCGATGAAGAGGGTGGTGAGACGATAGGGTCCGGGGGCACTGGAGAGGTTGAAGACCGAATGCTTGAAGGCGGAGGGGAAGAAGCGTTTGCCGGAGATGCCCTGGGCGGTGCCGGTTTGCCCCGCGATGGCGAAGCCGCCGCGGCCGGTTTCGAGGATGGAGGTGAACCGACCGTCGCGGGTGCCGAGCGAGAGACGGTGATCGGTCCAGTTCAGCGTGAAGGAGGTGACGGGCTGGACGATCCCGAGCCATAGGAGGAATGCGAGCGCGGGGAGACCGAGCCAGAAGAGGCGGGAGCGGTGCCAGGGGCACATTGAGGGTAGGTTAGGCAAGGCGGTGTGGGTGGGAAGGAAATGAATCCCGGGGGATGCCAGGTGGTGGTCTCGTGGTGGCGTCGGCGTTTCCCGATGTGTCGGGCCTTCAGCCCTTGCAATGTTCTGTGCTGGAAACCCCGCCCGATGGGCGGGGCTGAGGGATTTCGCACCGTTGGTGCTTTGAAGGTAGAAGTAGCGACCAAAGGCATGCATTGGCGATATTCGAGATAGTCCCCTTCCCCGGTCAGAGCGGCTTTCCGTTTTCCGCTTTTCCGGTATGCATAGGTGAGCGGAAAAGCGGAATTCATATCCGAACGAGTTTTCCGGATTCCGGGTCAGCTCGATAGGCGCCGCGGATTTTGAGTTCCGCCTTCAGTTCGTAAAACCGCGTGGAACCTATGCCACAATCTTCCTTGGCACGCGTCGCCCAATCAGGGATGCCAGCTGCTGGCAGGTAGTCTAACAACGCCTCAGCCGTGTAAGTGGTTTTCCGGGCTCCTGGCTTCCGACTGCTGGCCATGGTTTCGTCCTCGTGGGTGACGATGCAGGAGGTGATGGGTTTGCCGCGGTGGCTGGGGCCGAGGGTGACGATGGTGAGGGAGAAGGGCATGGGTTCGCCGCGTTCGAGGTCGCGTTGTTTGGTGACGCGGACGGTGGAGATGCGTTCGCCTTCGGGGCGGAAGATTTCGATCTCGGTATCGACGGCGGCGCGGAGGCTGGAGTGGCCGCGGGCACCGCGGGCGATGTCCTTGCCGCAGTGGTGGACGATGCAGACGTGGGCGCCGGAGGCGGCCCTAACAGCATCGATGGCGGCCACGGCGGCGGTCATGTCCCTGCTGGAGTTTTCGTCGCCGCCGGCCATGGCGCGGGCGAGGGTGTCGATGATGACGAGGCGGCACGGGAGGCCGGACTTTTCGGCGGCGGCCTTGACGGTTTCGATGAGCTTGGCGGCGTGGTCGGGATCGAGCAGAGAGACGGGTGAGAAGCAGATGTAGAGCGGGGCGTCTTCGGAGAGGACGCCGGTTTGCTTCATTGCCTGGATGCGCTGGCGGAGGCCGTGGGTGCCTTCGAGTGCGACGTAGACGACGGCACCGCGGTCGACTTCGCGCTGTTCCTTCCGCCATGGGCGGCCCATGGCGACGTGGGCGGCGATGTCGAGGACCCAGAAGCTCTTGCCGACATTCGACTCGCCGTAGACGACACTGGCGCCGCCTTCCAGGAAGAGGCCCTCGACGAAGTCCCGCGCGGGCTCTTCCGTCTGGATCTCGTGGACGGGCATGAGGCCGAAGGCGCTCTGGGCGGCGGGAGCGGAGCCCTTGATGGAATGGAGGAGCGCGATGGCTGCGGCGAGGCCGTCCGGGTCGGTGCAATCGCGGATCTTCGCGAGGGCGAGACGGCAGGTGGCAACCGCCTTCCGGCGAGTGTGGCGGTCGAGGAGTTCGGCCAGATGCCGGGGGAAATGGTGATCCGCATCGACCGCGAATTCCGCCACTTTTCTCATCTCGCCGGGAATTATGAGGCGTTCAAAGAGTCCGCGGTCGATGAGGTTCTGGCTGAAGATGGTGGCCACAGTGCTGCCGGTGGCGGTCATCGCGTGATACATCTCGCGGAGGTCGCGCCGGGTGAAGGCGTCCGGCTCGATGGGGTGGCGCTCAAAAAGGGCCTGATGCCGCATGAAGCAGGAGAGGACGAAAATCTCCGCGAAATAGGATTGTGGGGAAAGGACCTCGTCCGTGGGATACCCGACTGTGGCGAACGGAAAGTTGCTGCGCATGGGGTATTAGATGATGGATGGCTGGGAGTGAGAAGGTGATCGACTGGCCCCCCTTTGACTCTTTCTGGAAATGCAAGTGCCGGTGGCCGTGAAAAATCCGGCGGCTTTTCCCATCGATTCCAAAGGAAGGAATATGCTGCTCTAGCAGGGTGAAAATCCCACCCCTCGATGCTGATCTCGATCCTGAGAAATCCTGGCCGATCAAGCCCATCGTTTCCAAGATCTGCTCCCCTGTCGTCCGGCTTCTGAAGAAAGAGCCCTTCGGCCTCCTGGGGATCTTTTTAACACTCGGATTGTATTGGCATACCGTCCGGGTGCAGGGTGTCGACAAGGCGAACGAGCAAATCGCGGTGGTCCGCGCCCTTCTCAACGAGAGCATCGGCCGCAGTGAGTCAGGAATGGTCGCCATCACAAGGGATCCAATCAAGATCGCGCAGGCCAACTTCGCCTATGGGCTGATCGAAGCCAAAGATCCGAACTCGGTTTCCACGCTCCAGACGAAGAGCATGGTGCTCCTCGCAAACAAGGACTACGAGGGTGCCCGCTCGGCGGCAGAAGCCACCCTCAAGAAAGACCCTACCAACCTTCTCGGGTTGCAACTTCTGGGCGAGGCCCAGTCGTTATTCGGGAATCACGAGGCTGCCCTCAACGCCTTTGACAAGATATTGAAACTCCAGCCCAAGACATCCGGCATCAATGCGCTGATCGGCTACGAGCTAGTGATTCTGAAACAGTGGGACCGGGCGCTTGACGAATTGTCCGCAGCCCTCCGCCAGTGCCCGAATGAACCCTTGGAGACGGCGCTGAAGGCGTATGTGCTGGCCCAAAAAGGCGAGAAATCCCGGGCAGAGGCGCTGGCGGCCCAAGTTCTGGACATGAAGACTTCAGATCAGCTCTCCTATTTCTACGTCGGCCTCACTGCCGACAAAATCGAAAACAATGCACAAATGCTGAAAGGGTTCCTAGCGGCCAGCAATGCCGGGAGGGAAGGTGCCAACATCGACGCCTGCCTTGGGACTGCGTATCTGCGCAACAGCAACTACAGGGAGGCACTTCCCCTTCTCCTCCGATCCTTGGAGAACCTTCCTGATGAACCCACCACGCTGTTGAACTTGTCGGAGTGCTATCGCCGGTCAGGAGATTTCGCAAACCACGCCAAAATCCGGGCACGGCTGGCCGTCATCGACCGGATGCACTACGAGCTTCCCCGCGTGCGCCCGGCGAGGAATGGCTCCAAGTGGGACTCGCCGACGGAGGAGTTCCACGAAATCTGGGCGGATCCGCCTGCGATGAAAGCGAAGTGACCCTTCCCCTGCTCTGGCGAAGCGCTCTTTTTCCGGAAACCCTCGGGACCCTGGGCCGATCGCCCTTGCCCTGTTCGGTTTGGTTTGGGAGCGTCCGGCTTCCTCCGAATGACTCCTCCCCACGGCCTTTTCATCGTTCTCGAAGGTATCGACGGCACTGGCAAATCGACGCAGTCGCGGCAGTTGGCCGAGTGGTTTCGCGATCAGGGGCGGGAGGTGATCGCAAGCCGGGAGCCGACGGATGGCCCGTGGGGGGCGAAGATCCGGGCGACGGCGGCGACGGGACGGCTGTCGCCAGAGGAGGAACTGGAGTATTTCCTGAAGGACCGGCGGGAGCACGTGGAGCAACTGATCGCTCCGGCGCTGGCGGCGGGGAAAGTGGTGATTCTGGACCGGTATTACTTTTCGACGATGGCCTATCAGGGTTCGCGCGGGGTGGATCCGGGGGAGATCCGGCGGCAGAATGAGGCATTCGCGCCGGTGCCGGATTTGCTGTTCATCCTGGATCTGGATGTCGATACGGCGCTGTCGCGGATCGGTGGGCGCGGGGATACGGCGAACGAGTTCGAGAAGCACGAGTCGCTGACGAAGTGCCGGGAGATTTTCCTGGGGCTGGCGGGAGAGCCGTTCGTGCATGTGATCTCCAGTGGAGACGGGCCGGAGGTGGTGCAGGAGCGGTTGAGGGAGATTGTGGCGGGGGTGGTTTGAGTTCGCGTGGGGTCTTGGAAGGCGGGGACTTTGCCTTACTCAGGGAGGGATAGTGCCGTGCCGAAGGGAAATCGCGTCTTGGATCGCCGGTACGGTCCTCACCCAGCCGGAAGGGCGCAGCCCTTCCGCTACGAATGACTCCAAGCAATGAAAAGCCGGAGGCGGTGTGAACCGGCTCCGGCTGATTTTGGGTAGAATGGCTGGCGTGGAGGCGGGCTGTTACTTGCCCTGCGCTTCGCGCTCGTCTTCGGTCATGAGCCAGACGGACTGGCCACCCTTGAACTCCTTGTCGACGTCGAGGGCGCGGGCGGAGCCATCGAGCAGGAGGCCGGCGGCCTTGCCGTTGTAGCGGTCCTTGTCCGGGGTGCTGTTGCTGTCGATGATCGCTTCAGGGTTCTTCTTGGGGCCATCGGCGAGGACGAGGATGCGGGCCGGCTCCTTGAAGTTGGCCAAGCGCTTCGGGCCATCGCTGTCAGCGCCGCCGCCGCCTTCGACTGCCTCGGTGCGGCCGACGACGTGGGCATTCCAGCCGTAGGAGAGGTTGGGATTGGACGGGCCCGGCTTGAACTCGTCGTGCCCGGGGCTGTGGAACATCTCATACTCGCTCTCATTCCGCGGGTCCTTCATCAGCTGGCCCCACCAGAAGAGGTCCTGGCCGGAATCCTTCCAGACCGGGAGCTGGCCGGCATTGTCCTGGGTGTAGGCCTGGACGCGCACGCCGAGGTCGCGGACCTTGGTCGAGCTGGCGGTCATCTTGCTCTTGGCCATCGCGTTCCGGGTCAGCGCGAAGACCATCGCGGCCAGACAGATTACGATCACGATACAGACCATCAACTCCACCAGGGTGAAGCCCTTTGCCCTTTTTCCGAACGTTGGTTTTTTCATGTGATTGGATCTTCGGGAGAAAACTGGACTCGGGCGCACGGCAACGTGACGCGACGCCTCCCACGAAAGGCAACACGTCCGGGCCGGGATTCAAACCCGAAATCCGGGCTTCCGTGGATTATCCGCGGAAAAAGGGCTTTCCGTTATCCCTGCCGACGAATTGAGACCGCGGATTACGCGGATAGAACCGATCCTGAAGAGATCAGGACCCGGGCATTTGGAATCCGACTGTTATCCGGCCCGGCGGCGGCTCACCAGCCGACGACCAAAGGCGGCACGACGATTTTGACGGGTGCGCCGCGCTTTTGCTCACTTTCCTCGAGCGAGGTTACCAAGCCGTTTTCGAATTCGACCACGGTCTTGCTCTTCTCCTCCTGGCTCACATAGGAGAGCTGGCGGTAGGTTTGGCCGGAGACGGGGTCGCGGAGGTAATTGTAGTGATTGACCTGCTCGACCTCGATGTATTCCCAGCGGCCGGTCTGGCCTTTTTCGGTCTGTTTGACGGAGGTCTTGGTCGGGGTGCCGCGGGCGCGGGAGACCTCGTCGGAGGTCATGCCGATCGCGACCTGTTTCTCGGCGATGAGGGTCTCCACCTCGACCTGGCGGTCGTGGAGTTTCTTGAGATTTTCGACGAAATTCGGGTCCTTCGCGCTAAAGGCGTGCGGTCCGACCCAGCCGGAAATGCCGTTCTTTTCGCCCTGGCCGCGGACCTTGTAGGCCTTGTCGGTCATGGCCTCGAGGATGACGACCTGGTCGGCCTTGAGGATGCCGAGCTTGTTCTTGCCGTTCTTGTCAGTGAAGACGGCGGCGTCCTTCTCCACCTTCAGCTCGATGGGGTCCTTCACCAGTTCCGCGAGGTGGACGACGTCCGGCTCGCGATCGAGCAGGGATTTCCGCTCGACGCGTTTGACCTGGGCCGAAACGGGAAGGAGCAGCGACAGCAGGAGAGCGGAAACCAAGGCGGTTTTCATGGGAGCAGAATAGCGTGTCCGTTGAGGAAAGAAAATTCCTCGTTTGGTGGACGAGAGAGAGCGGCCGGGTATTCAGGAAATCTTCGGAGAGGTGGACGGTTTTGAAGGTTGTGACGGAGATAGGGTGCGGTTGGCCCCGGCTGTCGAATACCGATACTGCAAAATGCAACACGAAGCGAACCGCGGAGGCTAACAGGACTTCTGCAATCCCTTCAGCGGCAAGGGTTGAAGGAACGATAGCGGTTTGGCTTGCGACGTGCGATTCAGCGGACCCAAATCGAACTCCCACTTTCGAACCATGCCCCGCAAAACCTCCTCCGCTAACGATGATCTCGTGACCATTCCCAAGGCTGCCACCGGCATCAAAGGACTGGACGACATCACGGGTGGCGGATTGCCGGCCGGCCGCCCTACCCTGCTTTCGGGCACGGCAGGTGCCGGGAAGACCCTCTTCGCCACGGAATTCCTCGTGCGTGGAGCGCTTGAGTTCAACGAACCGGGTGTCTTCATGATGTTCGAGGAGAATGCCGAGGAGCTGGCGGCCAACGTCCGCTCGCTTGGCTTCGATCTGAACAAGCTCTCCGCGCAGAAGAAGATCATCCTGGATCATGTGCGGATCGAACGGAGCGAGATCGAAGAGACCGGCCAGTATGACCTTGAGGGCCTATTTATTCGCTTGGGCCACGCGATCGACAGCATCAAGGCGAAGCGGGTGGTGCTGGACACGATCGAGGCACTGTTCGCGGGACTGCCGGACCATGCGATCCTGCGGGCTGAATTGAGGCGGCTCTTCCGCTGGCTGAAGGACCGCGGGGTCACCGCGCTGATCACAGGCGAGAAGGTGGATGCCAGCATCACGCGCTTCGGCCTGGAGGAATACGTGGCCGACTGCGTGATCACTCTGGATCACCGGGTGGATGGCCAGATTTCAACGCGACGGCTGCGAGTGGTGAAGTACCGCGGGTCCTCGCACGGGACGAACGAGTATCCATTCCTGATCGGCGAGACCGGGATCTCGGTGCTGCCCATTACTTCGCTGAAGCTTGACCACCAGGTGTCCAAGGAGCGGCTGTCCACCGGCATCCTGCCGCTGGATGAGATGCTCGGTGGCAAAGGCATCTTCCGCGGCACCAGCATGCTGGTGTCCGGCTCCCCGGGAACCGGGAAGAGCAGCATCAGCGCGAGCTTTGTGAATGCGGCCTGCCAGCGCGGAGAGAGAGCGCTGCTCTTCGCCTACGAAGAATCTGCCGACCAGATCATTCGCAACATGGGCTCGATCGGCATGGATCTCGCAAAATGGGTGAAGAAGGGACTGCTGCAGATCCATTCGTCCCGCCCCACGCTCCAAGGACTGGAGCAGCATCTGGTGATGATGCATGATACGGTGACCGCCTTCAAACCGTCAGTGGTAGCGGTGGATCCGATCAGCAATCTCACGCTGGACCGGGACGAGTCGGCAGTGAAGCCGACCTTGATGCGCCTGATCGATTTCCTCAAGCAGCAGCACATCACGGCGGTCTTCACCAGCCTGACCCACGGGGCGACGGCTATCTCCGCGAGCGAAGACTCGGAAGTGGGAGTATCCTCGCTGATGGACGTGTGGCTGCTGCTCAGAAACCATGAGCTGAACGGCGAGCGCAATCGAACCCTCTTCGTGCTCAAGGCACGCGGGATGTCCCACTCCAACCAAATCCGGGAATTCGTCCTTGCGGATAACGGCATCGATCTGGTGGACGTGTATCTCGGAGAGGACGGCGTGCTCACGGGAACCTCAAGGGTCACACAGGAAGCGCGCGAAATGGCAGCGCAACAGGTCTACCGGCAAGAGTATGAGCGGAAGATGCGGCGCTTCGCGGCAAACCGGAAGGCGATCGAGCTCCAGATCTCGATGCTCCAGTCACAAGCGGAAGCGGAGGTCGCGGAAATGGAATTCGAGATGTCGCAGGAATCGTCGCGCGAGGACGCGGCGAAGTTGAACTACGATGCCCTTTCCAAACGGCGCGGTGGCAACAAGGCTGGCAACGGCCGCAACAATCAGAAGGCATGAAGGATCTGAAGAAAACCAAGGCCGGAAAACCCGGCAACGCGACGGTTCCCGCATTTCAACTGAGGCTCTATGTCGCGGGAAAGACGGAGAAATCCCTGACGGCTCTGAACAACCTGAAACGAATCTGTGAGACGCACCTAGCCGGACAGTATCAGATCGAGCTGATCGATTTATTGCTGACGCCACAGCTCGCGGCGGGCGATCAGATCCTGGCCGTGCCCACGCTGGTGCGGCGACTGCCTGAACCGATCAAGAAGATCATCGGCGACCTCTCCAATGAAGAGCGGGTGCTGGTGGGTCTCGATGTCCAACCCCTGCGGGATTGAATCCCATGAACGACATCCCAGCGCCGGGTGATTCCCTCGAATCCTTCGAGGAAGCGGCGCGGGAGCGAGCCGAGGTTCGCTTTCTCTTCCGCCTCTACGTTGCAGGCTCCACCGTGCAATCCAACCGCGCGATCGTGAACACGCGGCGGATTTGCGAAGGGCATCTGGAAGGCCGCTATCATCTGGAGGTAGTGGATATCTGCCTGCATCCCGAATTGGCGCGCATCGAGCAGATCATCGCCGCGCCGACCTTGATCAAACGGGAGCCGCTGCCGGTGCGGAGATTCGTCGGTGACATGTCACGCACCGACCGGCTGCTTGCAGGTTTGGGTTTGCCTGAAGCTCCTGAAGTGCGACCGGTAACACCCTAATCCCATTTTCACTCCACTCGTTTCCATGTCGTCCAACCCGCCTGACGTTTCTTCACTGATCGCCGAGAATTCGGAGCTGCGGGCGCGTCTGGAAGAGACCGAGGAAACGCTGCGGGCGATTCGCGCGGGTGAAGTGGATGCCTTGATCGTGGATGGATCGGCTGGGCCGAAGGTTTTCATCCTGCAGACCTCGGATTCGGAGTCGAATCGCTTCCGCAGCGACATCCTCTCGAAGGTGACGGATGCGGTGATCGCGGTCGATCAGGACCAGCAGGTGATCTACCTGAATGCGGCGGCGGAGGAGCAGTACGGGATCCGTGCTTCCGAGTCGCTGGGAAGGCATCTGCGCGAGCTTTTTCACTATGAATGGGCGACGGCCGAGGACGAGGAAGCCGCTAAGGCAGAGCTTCGCGAGACAGGCCACTGGCGTGGTGAGAACATTCACACGCTTCACAGTGGTGAGACCATCCGGGTGGAGTCGGCGGTAAGCCGGCTTTACGATGATGACGGCAAGCCTTCCGGGCTGCTCAGCGTGATTCGCAATATCACCGACCGCAAGCAGGTCGAGGTCGCCCTCAGGGAGTCGGAGGAGCGCTACCGGACCTTGTTCGAGAGCATCGATGAAGGGTTCTGCGTGCTTGAGATGATCTTCGATGACGAAGATAGACCGGTGGACTACCGGTTCCTCCAAGTCAGCCCTTCCTTCGAGAGGCATACCGGCCTCGCCGGGGCAGAGGGCAAACGCATCAAGGAACTCGTTCCGGCCCACGAAGACCATTGGTTCCAAATCTATGGGCAGGTGGTGCGAACGGGCGAGGCCACCCGCTTCGAGAACCAGGCGGCGGGACTGGCTCGCTGGTATGACGTGTATGCATCCCGCTTTGGCGATCCGGCGCTGAATCGTGTGGCGGTGATCTTCAACGATATCACCGAGCGGAAGAAGGCCGACGATGCGCTGCGGGCAAACGAGCGAGCCCTGGCCGAACAAGCGGCGGCGCTGCGGCAAGCGGACCGCAACAAGGATGAGTTCCTCGCGATGCTGGCCCACGAGCTTCGCAATCCCCTCGCCCCGCTGCGCAATGCCTCGCAGATCCTGGATACTCCGGGCGTGAATGCCGCCGAGCGGGCGACCGCGCAGGCGCTGATCCGCCGACAGATCGATAACATGAGCCGGATGATCGATGACCTACTGGATGTGTCGCGGATCACCGAAGGAAAGATCGAGCTGAAGAAGGAGCCGGTCTCGTTGGATTCGATCCTGATCGCTGCCGCCGAGGGGGCGAGATTCCTCTGCGAACTCCATTCCCAAACGCTGACGGTTACGATGCCGGAGGATCCGGTGTATCTGCATGCGGATGCCACGCGGCTGGAGCAGGTATTGGGGAATCTGTTAGGAAACGCCTGCAAGTACAGCGGCCAGCACAGCCAGATCACCCTGACAGCCGAACGGGACTTCACCACTCCGGAGCCGCAGGTGGTCATTCGCGTGCGAGATGATGGGATGGGGATCGATCCGGTATTGCTGCCGCGGGTGTTCGAACTTTTCGTGCAAGCCAGCCGGACGTTGGATCGTGCCCATGGTGGCCTCGGGATCGGCCTGACGATTGTCCATCGGCTGGTGAGGCTTCATGGAGGAAGCATCGAGGCACACAGCGATGGCGTGGGGCAAGGGGCGGAGTTTATCGTGCGGCTGCCGATCATGAAGAGTGCTCCGGCTGCGGCAGGTCGAGCGGCAGCCGCTCCTGCTTCCGATCCATCGATGAAGCTGCTGATCGTGGACGACAATCGCGATGGGGCGGAGAGCATGGCGATGCTGCAAGAGCTGATGGGCCATCAGACGCGGCTGGCGCACAGCGGGCCGGACGCAGTGAAGATCGCACAAGAATTCCTGCCGGATGTGATCCTGCTGGATATCGGACTGCCCGGAATGGACGGCTATGAGGTGGCGAGGAAGCTGCGCGAGATGCCCCTGCTCGACCATACGCTATTGATCGCGCTCACGGGCTACGGGAGTGAGGAAGACCGGCAGTTGGCGCGTGAGGCGGGCTTTGACGAGCACCTGGCGAAGCCGGCGGATCAGGAGCGCTTGCAGCGGCTGATGCGACAGCACGCGCAAGGGTCACCGATCGCTTGAGGAAAATTCGCCGAGCTGAGAAGAACGCTGGCAACTGTCCGGAAGAGCGGCTTTTTTATCGGGATGGACCGGAAAACCGCGAAAGACTTCCCGCAGGAGCTGCTCGATCTTTACGATGAATACGTGCACGGCCAGGTGGGGCGGCGCGGGTTCATGGAGAGGGCGTCGAAGTTCGCGATCGGCGGAGTGACGGTGGCGAGCCTGGTGGCGGCGCTGAGCCCGCAGTATGCCTTTGCCCAACAGGTGCCGAAGGATGACGGGAGGATCACCGTTTCGTATGAGGAGTATGAGTCGCCGAAGGGTGCGGGGAAGATGCGCGGGTATCTGGCGCGGCCGGCAAAGACGGAGGGAAAGTTGCCGGGGGTGCTGGTGATTCATGAGAACCGCGGGCTGAACCCTTACATCGAGGATGTGACGCGGCGGCTGGCGGTGGCGGGATTTGTGGCGTTCGCGCCGGATGCGTTGACTCCACTGGGCGGGTATCCGGGGAATGACGATGAGGGACGGAATCGTCAGGCGCAGCGGAAGAAGGAGGAGATGGAGGAGGACTTCATCGCGGGGGCGAAGTGGTTGCATGACCACGCGCTGTGCAATGGGAAGGTGGGGACGGTGGGGTTTTGTTTCGGGGGTGGGATGGCGAATACCTTGGCGGTTCGATTGCCGGAGGTGATCATCGCGGCGGTGCCGTTCTATGGCGGGCAGCCGGCGGCGGAGGATGTGCCGAAGATCAAGGCGGCACTACTGCTGCAGTACGCGGAGCTGGATCAGCGGGTGAATGCGGGATGGCCTGCGTATGAGGAGGCGCTGAAGAAGGCGGGAGTGAAGTACGAGGCGTTTATTTATCCGGGGGTGAACCATGGGTTTCATAATGATACGACGCCGCGGTATGATGAGGCGGCGGCGAAGCTGGCTTGGGAGCGGACGGTGGAGTTTTTTAAGAAGCAGTTGGGGGCGTGACTGGAGATCGGTGAATATGAAGCACAGGCTGGTTGTCCTCTTGGACCTCCGAGTATGGAGCTTGGATCAGCTCATTGCATGGGCCAGCGGGCGATTCATGGAGTCGGAGTCTTACGAAGATTGGCTTGCCGATTTGAGTTCGAGCAAATCCATCGAGGCCGGTCTTGATGTGGTTCGCGAAGAGATGATCAGTTCAGGGATACAGTTGCCCGATGACATCGGCGATTTGATGGCTGGGTTCGTTCTAATGCGCCTTGAAAAAGGAGAGATCTCTGAAGAGGAGGCGAGAGTTGCTCTGATCGACGTCACCGATGGCTACGGCATGACCGGCCAGGATGCCGAAAGCGCTGGGGGCGTCGCCCTTGACGAGCCCGACCTCTTGGAGATGAAAGCTGATGCCGAACGTTCCTTGAAATGGCTGTCCACCCGCGATTTCAAAAAAGGAGCACCGGCTTGATTGCCTGTAACCTTTTGGCGAGCGGGCGCGAATTCCGAGGGATGAAGAAAGCGGTAATTGCGGCGGTGATTGTGGGCTTGGCGTCCTGCCATAAGCCTTTGAGCAGGGTGATGACCGAGGTGGAGGTCCGGAATGCGATCAAGAAGGATGCGACACTGGAGATTCCGGCGACGTCGAAGATGGTGGAGTTTGCGGATGGAGGTCAGGTTGTCGATCCGTCCTGGGCTGCGAGGTTCTCCGTTTCGCCTGGGGAGAAGGATGCGCTGGCACCCAAGATATCGGCGCTGGATAAAAGGGTGAAGTCGTCGGGAGGGATTACTTCGACGCTGAGTTGGTGGAAGCCGGGGACGATTGTGGCGGAGGCTGATTTCGAACCTCGGCCTGATGCTTTTGTGCGGGTGATTTTGTCTGAGGAGGGCGGGCGGTTTTTCTTGTACGTCGAAGATGAGCAGTAGGGTGGCTATGTTGTGGCCAGCCACCGGGAAGCTTCATTGCGCAACCTCTTCGAGGTAGGGAATGACCTCTAACACCTCCCCAGGGTAGCCTCCTACGTCGGCAACCCTGGGCTGTAAAACGTAGTCCCTTTGGGACATTGGAGCTCCAGGAGATGGGGCCTTGCTTGAATGGACCACTCGGGCGGAATGAATTCCGCGGTCCCAGTGAAGTGGCGGCTTGAGGCGCGACCGCTCAGTCGATGCGGGCGCGGTAGAATTGGTGGGTGTTAGAGGGGGCGGTGTTGTCGCGGATGCGGATGGGGTTGGCTTGGCTGAGGATGCTGACGCCGGCGGTGGGTTGGAAGGTGGTGGTGCCGGAGGAGCGGGTGGCGATGGTGGTCCAAGTGCTGAAATCGGCGGTTTGCTCGAGGGTGAGGCCGTAGCGGGTGGCGGCGGGGTTGACGGTGAGGGCGAGGATTCGCTCGGGGCGGGCGCTTTCGAGCTGGATCTGGCCGTCGGGTGGGAGGACGTGGCGGCGGATGAGGCTGGCTTGTTCGCCGATGGTGGTGGGGTCCCAGTAGTTGCCGCTCATGGCGATGAGGCAGAGCAGGTTCACGGTGTCCTCGAAGTAGTCTTCGTGGGTGGTGCGGACGAAGGTGTAGATGGAATTGAGGAAGGCCTGATTGGCGGAGTCGGACATGGCGGCGACTCCGATGGGCGAGATGAAGAAGGTGGTGGTGTAGTTGTTGCCGGTGATGTTGGTGCCATCGAGCTTGTAGCCGGCGCGGATGTTCGCGGCGTCTCCGTTGGCGTGGGTCTTCATCCAGGTGGCGATTTTGGAGACCTGGGCCTTCGAGGTGGCGTTGTTGTTGAGGAGGAAATCGACGCCGAGGCGCCACGGGACGCGGCCGGCATTGTAGTAGTAGTGGCCGTCGTGCGGGCCTTCGAGGAAGCCGGGGCCAGCGGGTTTGACCGAGGCGAGTGGATTGGCGCCGATCATGAAGTCGGGAATGAGGCCGGTGTCCGCGCTGTAGTTCGCCTGGATGGCGGTGACGACAGCGGAGGAGTTCGCGGCGACGGTGTTCCAGACGGGATTGCCGGTGTGGCGGGCCCAGGCGCGGAAGTGCGCGGGCATGAGGTCGGAGGAGCGGGGCTCGTACTGTTTCCCGGTGTCGGGGGCGGCCCAGTCGCCGAGGGTGGGAAGGCGGCTGGTATTGCCGATGGTGGCTGCGAGAATGCCGGCGAGCCAGGTATTCGCAGCGGCGGAGTAGTTCACGGTGCCGCCGCTGCCCCACTGGGCGTGGGCGAGGAGGAGGCCGTGGGCGATGTCTGCATCGCCATCGAAGGCGCTGCTGCCATCGGCACCGGCGTCGCGCGGGATCTTCCAATCCATGAGGCGCGGTTCGCCGGGGCTGGGGTGGGCTTTCGCGAACTCGTAAAGGCCATCGAAAATGGCGCGGGCGGCGGGGTCGTAGCCGGCCATGAGGGGCACGATCAGCATGCCGTAGCCCTGCCCTTCCGAGACGGTGGCATTTGAGCCGGGGGCATTCTTACCGAAGGCGACGCGGTAGAGCGTGCGGCCATCGGCGGTGGCGCCGGCGGTCTTCAGGTAGGTCTGCTTCCAGTAGTCGTAGAAGGCGCGGACATCGGCATCCAGCTGGGTCTGGGGGTGGCTCGTGGGAAGGATGGAGCCGGAGGCGTAGAGGACGTGCTGGGGAAAGGGATGATTCTGGGCGCGGGCCGCAGGAACCGAGGCGCATGCGATCAGAAGCGGAAGGATGATGCGGCCTGGGGTTTTCATGGGGCGGTTATTACGTGGGCCCAATAGGTTCTGATTTCAATGTTCGATGTTGGACGTCCGGGGTTCAGCAGTCAGATTCCCCGCGTGACCGGTCCGCTTTCCCAGAAACTTTTCGCCGCCGCCAAGGAGAAGACCCCGGGCGGTGTGAACTCCCCTGTCCGCGCCTTCCGCAATGTCGGTGGTGAGCCATTCTTCGTCCGCCGTGCCAAGGGCAGCCGGATCGAGGATGTGGATGGGAAGACTTACATCGACTACATCGGCTCGTGGGGGCCGAACATCCTGGGCCATGCGCCGACGGTGGTGACGAATACGATCCATGAGGTGGCGAAGGATGGAATTTCCTTCGGCATCCCGAATCCCTTCGAGGTGGAGATGGCGCGCACCATTTGTGAATGGGTGCCGTCGGTGCAGAAGGTGCGGATGTGTTCGTCCGGAACCGAGGCGACGATGTCGGCGATCCGGCTGGCGCGCGGGTTCACGAAGCGGGACTACATCGTGAAGTTCGACGGGTGCTATCATGGTCACAGCGACTCGCTGTTAGTCGCGGCGGGATCGGGGGCGTTGACGCATGGTGAGCCTGACTCGGCGGGGGTGCCGAAGGCATTCGCGGAGAAGACGATCGTGCTGCCCTACAATGATGTGGAGGCGCTGGAGAAGGTGTTCGCGGAACAGGGTGAGCAGATTGCCGCGATCATCGTGGAGTCTTATCCTGCAAATGCGGGATTGGTTTTCCCTAAGCCGGGGTATCTGGATCTGCTGTCTTCGATCACGAAGAAGCATGGGGCGCTGCTGATCTTCGACGAAGTGATGACGGGCTTCCGTCTCGGGAAGGCGGGTGTGCAGGGAATCGAAAATCTAACACCTGACCTGAGCTGCTTCGGCAAGGTGATCGGCGGGGGCTTGCCGGTGGGCGCGTTCGGTGGTCGTGCGGATGTGATGGACATGCTGGCACCGATCGGCCCGGTGTATCAGGCGGGGACGCTTTCGGGTAATCCGCTGGCGATGGCGGCGGGGCTGGCGCAACTGAAGCACCTCGCAGGAACCGGTGGCGAGGGCGCTCCGAATGGTTTCACGCGTTTGGAACAACTCGGTGCGCACTTTGAAGCGGGGCTTCGCTCGATGTTGGATGCGAAGGGCATGCCGTATCGTTTCAACCGCACGGGCTCGATGTTCTGTC
Organism: Luteolibacter sp. Y139; assembly: GCF_038066715.1. Taxonomy (NCBI): domain Bacteria; kingdom Pseudomonadati; phylum Verrucomicrobiota; class Verrucomicrobiia; order Verrucomicrobiales; family Verrucomicrobiaceae; genus Neoluteolibacter; species Neoluteolibacter soli. Next base: position 152,813 of record NZ_JBBUKT010000014.1, read on the forward strand.
TGTTCTTCACGGACCGTGAGATCGTGAACGTGAACGATGTGATGAAGCAGGATCTGGAGCTGTTTAAGAAGTTCTTCTGGGGCTGCCTCGACAAGGGGATCTACATCGCGCCGAGCCCGTATGAAACGGGCTTCCTGAGCCTGGCACATACCGAGGCGGATCTCGATGATACGCTCACGGTTTTCGATGAAGTGCTGAAGGCGATCTGAGGTAAACCGGAGACCTGCAAATGAGATGGCACGATTTCACTCGTGTCACCTCACGAGCATTGACGTGGGGCGGGAGGAAGATATCAGCCCCCGCCTCCCCCGGTCCTGCCTCTATGAAACACATGAAATTGATCCGTACCCTGCTGTCCTTCGCAAGCATCTCGCTCCTTGCCACGAGCTGCGCTTCCTTCTCCGGCAACAAACTTCCGCAAGTGGCCGACACGCCGGCCACGAATGCGAAGAAGGTTTCGCTGACTTACACGGTGAAGGCCGGCATCGGGAGCACCGGAGGCGGCGATCGCACCGATGTCGCCGGACAGCTTCAATCCAAGGTCCAGGACCCCATGGTCCGCACCTTCAACAAGAGCGAGCGCTTCAGCTCGGTGAGCCAGGGCAAGGGTGGTGCGGTCCATGTGGATGTGGACATGTACAATCACGGGAACAAGGCGGCCGCGGGGGCTTCCGGTTTCATTTCCGGTTTCTCGCTCTTTACCATCCCGGGCTTCGCGACGGACAACTACACGCTGACGGCCACCGCCCGCACTGCCTCCGGCAAGTCACGCCAGTACAAGCTGGATGACAGTGTGACGACGGTCTTCTGGCTGCCGATGATCGTGGCAACGCCGTTTGCCTACCCGGGCTCGGTTTACCCGAAGGTGCAGGAGAACATGTATCGCAACCTGCTGTCGAACATGGAGCGGGACGGGCTGCTGCCGAAGGCTGGCAACTGATCCGGGCCTCGCTTTTTCCCGGCCCGTGCCCGCGCTGCTGCTGCGGGACGGGTCGTTTTTCGTGCGGGTGGAAGGATCGGCATGGACCGATGCCCCTTCCCCATTCCATGCTCCATCCATGACTTTCCCCAGCAAGGGCCTCAAGGCGATCAACCACCGCGACACGCACTACCGCTGGATCTACCGCAATCGTGCGGGGAAGAACGAGCTGTGGGTGGAGATGAGCGCGTCGGCGGCGGGGCAGTATCTCATCGCGGATGTGCCGAAGGTGGTGAATCACGAGATGGTGCCGCTGGCGATCGACTATGCGCGCGGGCATGGGTGGGATCCGCTGAAGAGCGCGCCGCCGTTCCGGTGCCGGTATTTGAAGGGGAGCTTTGTGGCGATTGAAGATTGAGGGGTGGCTGAGAACTTTCGCCGCAGGTCCGGTTTGGGATGGCGGCGGTGGACCATTCCAAGCTGACCATTGACAGGGGCCGCCATAAGCCGGACCGCTCGGAGAGCGTTCCCTGCCTATCGTGCGGACCCGGTTCTAAAAGCGGGCGTAGATCCAACTGGCGGTGATGGGGGCATGGCGGCAGGATCGGGAGCATGATCTCCCCTCGCCTGCTGGTTGTGTTGGTGGCTGTGGTGTGTCCGGTGCTTGCGGGGCAGCCGCTGAGTGAGATTGCGGAGAAGGCGGCGGCGGGGTTGCCGAAGGGTGGGATTGTTACCGGTGAATGCATCGCGGGGACGACGCGGTTTGCGGGAGCCGGGAAGTTGGAGCCGGATGGGGTTGCTCCGGAGAAGCGGATGTTTGAGATCGGCTCGATCACGAAGGTCTTCACGGGGATATTGCTGGCGGATGCGGTGGAGGCGAAGAAGGTGAGGCTGGATAGCACGCTGGGAGAGCTGTTAGGCAAGGAGGTCAAATTCGCGGATCCGGATGTGGCGGCGATCACGCTGGTGCAACTTTCCACGCATACGAGCGGACTGCCGCGGTTGCCGGATAACATGGGGGTTTTGAATGGGGTCTCGAACGATCCTTACAAGGGTTATGACCGCAAGGATGCGCTGAAGTTCCTGGCGAAGGCGGAGTTGCCGCATGCGCCGCCGTTTCCGGCGTCGTATTCGAATTACGGCGTTGGGCTGTTAGGCGAGCTGCTTTCGAGGATTCAGAAGAAGAGCTATGCGGAGCTGGTGGCGGAGAAGATCACGGGACCGCTGGGGATGAAGGACACGGTGGTGGTGCTTGGCAAAGATCAGGAGGCACGGCTGGCGCCGCCCTATGATGGCGAGAAGGCGAATCACTCGTGGAGCTTCCAGGCGTTGGCGGGTGCGGGTGCACTGCGCTCGACTGCGGCGGATCTGGTGATCTTCGGGCAGGCTTTGTTAGATCCCGGCAAGACGCCGCTTGCTTCGGCGATCAAGGGGATCATGGAAGTGCATGCGCCGTATGATGCCTCGGAGATCGGGCTGGGGATCCTCATCGGCAAGGTGGATGGGTATGCTGAATACAGCCATAGCGGTGGGACGGGTGGCTATCGGTCGGCGCTGCAGGTCATTCCCGATCTGAAGACGGTGCGCGTGGCGCTAGTGAACAACACGACCTTCGAGCCGGCGGGGCTGTTTTCCGGGACTCGCGATGAGAAGCGTTCGGATGCTCCGGAGCAGAAGCTTTCCGAGAAGGAGCTGGATGCGTTCACGGGTGTCTATTCTGCGGGACCGCAGGTGAGCTTCACGGTGATTCGACGAGGTGAGCAGCTTGGGGTGCGCCTGACTGGCCAGACTTTCCTCTCCATGAAGTGCATCGGGAAGGACCGCTTCCGCTACGATGCGGTGGCTGCCGAGATCCAATTCGCGCGTGAGAAGGACCCGGTGACCTCACTGGTGCTACTCCAGAACGGCCGTGAAATCCCGGCCAAACGCAGTGGGGATGCCCCGCATTTAGAGTTCCCGGAGGCCAAGGTGCTCGATGCCTACACGGGCGAGTATTCGCTCTTTCCCGGCCAGGTCTTCACGATCAGCCATAGTGACGACACGCTGATGGCCCAGCTGACCGGACAGCCGGCGGTACCGGTTTTCGCGACCAAGGCGGACTACTTCGAGTATGACGGGGTGGCGGCAGCGCTTGAATTCCAACGGGATAAGTCGGGCACGGTGACCGGACTGATCCTGCACCAGAACGGCAAGCACGCTGCGAAGAAGCGCTGAGGTTTTCGGAATCGGCGCCTTGCTATTGCGAACGGGTCGCAATAAGTTCCGCGCATGTTCGAGTGCTGGTGGCAAAACGATGGGTTCGAAGCATGGCACCTGCGGGGCGACCTGCGGGGGGCATCGCGCCGCTGGCAGCACCGGCTGCATGACGAATTGTGGCTGTGGCTCAATGACTCCGGCGAGGGCGTGGTGTGGGGCAAGGACCACCGGATCTTCCTGAAGCCGGGGCTTTTCGGCTGCTTCGGCGGGCAGGAGGGCGAGGACTGGAAGTGGACGCGGCTGCCGGGGCACCACGGCGGGGAGATCCTGATCGTGCCGCGGGCGTATTTGCTGCGGCATTTCGGCGAGGCGGCGGCGGAGAAGAGAACGCCGTTTGCCCGCTGGCTGCGGGGGGAGAAGGGCGTGTCGTTTGCGGGCCTGATGGGTGCCGGTGAGAAGCGGCTGGCGAAGCGCTTGGCGGCTGGGTGGAAGTCGAGGGCTCTGCCGGCAGCGGTGAGCCGGGATCTTCAGACCTGGGTTTCCGCGCTGCTCTCGGCGGCGCTGGCTCCCATGCCGCGGGCTTCGGCGTGCGGACGCAAGCGGAACAAGATCCAGGTCAGCAGCACGAAGCCGATGTCGTACCAGAGCCAGTCAGCCGGAGGGATGTAAAACTTGCCGATGATGTCCGGGCCCCATGGCTTCTTCCATGCGATGCCGCCAGCGACGGCATCGCCGATGAGATGAAGCAGCGATGCGAGCCAACAGGCGAGCGTGAGTTTCCTGCGACCTTCCTTCTGGAAGAACGAGGTGACCATGCCGGCGACGAGCGCGACGGCGGCGAGGAACCAGAGGGTGTGCGACCAGCTCTCGTAGCGTGATTCCAGCGAGATGTGGGGCGTGCAGAGATCGGGCAAGGCCCCGAAGAAGCCGATGGCGAAATAGCTCCACGGCGGGAAGACGTAGCCGCGGCCCTTGGCGAGGGAGAAGTTTTCGGCAGCCAGTCCGAGGCAGACAGGGAGCAGCGTGTGGGTGCCGATGAGCATTTACGATTCTTCGAAAATCCCGTGGATTGCGTTACAGGGAACCACGAAAGTGGCCGAACCGGGGAAGAGGGATTCAACCGCGGATTACACGGATATCACGGATCGAGGGATCCATGTGACTGTCCAACCGCGGGTTCAGAAGGTCTTGGTGTCGGCTTCGCCGGCGCGGAATTCCTTGGCCTTGCGGAGGCGCTCGGCGAAGGCCGGATCGGGGTCGCGATTCTGGTCACGGCTACCGAAGAGATCGCGCTCGAGGTTTCCGAAAACGTAGTTGGTGAGGAGGAAGATCATGGCACCGAAGGCCAGGATGAAGGCGGTCCAGAAGCAGCGGCGGGCGAGTTCCTCACCGATGGTGCCCCATGCCAGGAGGATGCCCGCGAAGGTGGCAGCGACGATGCAGACGGTCAGCACCCAGAATACCACCGCTTTGACGACGGGATGTGGCAGGTATCCATTCATGGGAAACGATGTATCACCACGCCGCAGTGACTTCAAGGTGTGGTTTTCCTCGCGGGAGGCTGGCCGGGAGTCACTTCCACCGGTAGTGGCCGGTGAGTGGATAGGTGAAGAGCACGTCTTCCTCGCGGGCTCCGCCGCCGATATTGTGGATGACGAGCGGGATGCCTTCGGCCGTCTTCTTGTCGCTGACGATCATGACGTGCGGGAGGCTTGGCGGGACGGTGCAGGTGACGAGGTCGCCGGGGAGGAACTTGGTGGCGTCCTTGGTGACGTCGAGCTTGTAGCCGCTGCGCTTGAAGTAGGTTTGGAGGTTGGGGACGCGGCGGTGGTCGATGTTCTTGTCGGGCTTGGAGAGGCCCCAGTTTCTGGGATAAGCGGAGAAGTTGGCCTTCATGTCCTCGTGGACGAGTTTCTGGAGGTCCAGCGAGAGGCCATCGCGGAGGGCGCGGATGACGACATCGGTGCAGACGCCTTTCTCGCGGGGGACGTCGCCGCCGGGGTAGTCGAGGGTGGCGTAGGCGGGGTCGTAGGAGAGGGTGACTCCGACTTGCTTGCGGGCGGCGGTGACGATTTTGGTGCCGGTGTCCTGAGCTTGGGCGAAGAGTGGGAGGAGGGATAGGGCTAGCAGGAGGAGATAGCGCATGACGATAGATACTCGGGCGGGAGTGGGGATTTTGTCAGCGCGCTGTGTTGCGGGATTTCGACGCTCGCAGGAGAGCGTGGCCGCCAGAAGCATGAGGCGTCCCTTCAGGACGCGATCATGGTGGTGTGATTACCCGGCACTTCGTGCCGGGCTTTTATGAGTCGTGCCGTTGGCACGGAGAGTCGGTCCTGCCAACACGAGGAGTTGCGAAGGCTTTGGGGGACCATTCGGGCGGAATGAATTCCGCGCTCCCGGTGGGGCTGTGCTTTGGAGGCGTGCCCCTTCCCTGCTTCAGGTTGGGGAGAGGTCGTAGCTTTCCTTGCCGTCTTTCATGGCCCAGCCTTTTTCGGTGAGCTGGGTGCGCATGAGGTCGGCCTTGGCCCAGTCCTTGGCGTTGCGGGCGGCCCAGCGTTCTTCGGCGAGGGCGCGGATGTCGGCGGGGACGTCGATTTCGGCTTCGGGTTCTTCTTCCGGGAGCGTGAGGCCGATGGCGCGGAGGACGCGGTTGAAGGCGGCGAGGGCTTTGGCGGCATCCTCGCCTTCGAGCTTCACGGCTTCGCGGAGACCGGTGAAGAGGCCGCCAAGGCAGCCGGGGGTATTGAGGTCGTCATTGAGCGAGTCCCATGCGGATTGGAAGGGACCGAAGTCGACGGAGTCGAAGCGGGCTTCGGCGGGGGCTTTCGCGGCGAGATTGCGGGCGCCCTTGGCGAGCTTCGCCATGGCCTCGCGGGCACCATGGAGTGACTCGAGCGTGAAGTTCAGCTGCTTGCGGTAGTGCGCGCCGATGAGGGCGTAGCGGACTTCCATGGCGGTGAAGCCCTTCGCCTTGAGATCGTCGAGGGTATAAAAATTTTGCTTCGACTTGGACATCTTCCCGCCATCGACAAGCAAGTGGGTCGAGTGGAACCAATGGGCGGCGAAGTGGCCGCCGCAGGCGCACTTGCTCTGCGCGATCTCGTTCTCGTGGTGCGGGAACATGAGGTCCTCGCCGCCGCCGTGAAGGTCGAAGTCGGAGCCGAGATACTCCTCAATCATGGCCGAGCACTCAAGGTGCCAGCCGGGTCTCCCCTCGCCCCATGGCGATGGCCAGAAGTTATCTCCGTCCTCCGGCTTGCGGCCCTTCCAGAGGACGAAATCGGAAATACTATCTTTCTCGTACTCGTCGGAGTTGGCGCGCTCGTTCTGGGTCTTGCCGAGTTCGAGTTCGCGGGTATCGAGGCGGGAAAGGCGGCCGTATTCGGGATACGAGGCGATGTTGAAATAGACCGAGCCATCTTCGGAGGCGTAGGCATTCCCCTTTTCCACGAGGGTCGCGATCATCGCGACCTGTTGCTCGATGTGATCGACGGCACCGGGCTCGACGTGCGGCTGAAGCGTTCCAAGCGCCTCGCAGTCGGCGTGGAATTTCTCCGTCCACTGGGTGGTGAATGCCTTCAGGGTCTGGCCGGCGGCCTGTGAGTCGCGGATGGTCTTGTCATCCACGTCGGTGATATTGCGGACGTGGAAGGTGCGCATGCCACCGGTCTCAAGGGTGCGGCGGAAGACGTCCTGAAGGACGAAGGTGCGGAAGTTCCCGATGTGCGCGGGGCCGTAGACGGTGGGACCACAGCAGTAGAACCGGTAGGTGGAACCGTCGAGGGGGCGGAGCTCCTTGAGCTCGCGAGCCAGCGTGTCGTAAAGCCGCATCGCCACGGGGTCTAGCGGGTGGCTCCCGCAAATTCAACCGTGATAAAGCCCGTCAATGGTCAACAGCCATCTGCTGGCCGATCAGCGCGCCATGCGGATCTCGCGGACCTGGGGCGCTTGGCCGGCTTCGACGATTTCCACGGGGATGGTCAGCTCCCCCATCGGCACGCTGGATCTCGGGGCTACCGCCTGGCCACGGAGGCGGATCTTCCACGCCGCCAAGGTGAGGGCGGTGCAGATGAGCGCGATTCCGAGGTTTCTGAGGCGGTCGATGAGCATTGAGAGGCGTGATTTCAGCGGAGTCGGGGGACCGTTCTGCGGGCCGGAGGCTCCGCGCACCCAGCGGGGGTCGCGGCGAAAGAAGCAAAGTTTTTAGAAAATATCAAGTTTGATTAAAAATATTTCCGGTTCGCTTCCTCCCCCACCCCGTGGTTTCTTTTGCGCGGGATGTTACGCGACGAACGAAGGATTCAGGTGACCACGGCTGCCCTGATCATCATGGGCATGGCGGGATTTTTCCTGACGCTGGTGATGGCGACGGGACTGCCGGGATTGGCCGGGGAGTTTTTTGCGAAGGTGATCGGGCTGATCACCACGCCCTTCATCCTGGAGGCTTCGGTGATCATCTTCGGGTTCATCCTGGTGATCTCGCTCAACCTATGGCGGCAGCATCGCGAGGGCGATGAGTTCGTCTATCTGGACGAGGTGAAGGATGCGCCGAAACAGCTGCCTGCGCAGGCGCGCTGGGCGATCTACCGGAACAAGCCGTTGGAAGCGGGCGATCCGGCACTGGCCGATCTGCTGGAAGGAGCAGTGGCGATCGGCGACCACGAGTCGGCGGTGGAAATCCTCGATACGATGGGTGATGAGGAGCGCCATCAACCGGAGGTGATGCGGCAGCGGATCACGCTGGCGAAGGCCACCGGGAAGGATGAGCTTGCCCGGCGGCTGGAGGCGGAGTTGGGAGAAGTGGCGGGTTGATTCCGGCTCACTCCTCCCCTGCTCTTCTTACCCTCAGGGAACGTGGACTCGCGTCCACGCCGTGTCGACGGAACGTCGACACCCCTTATCTGCTGCGGCGGGAGGCTTCTTCGAGGAAGATCTCCGCTAGGCGGAAGCAGCGGCGGGAGATTTCGCGGGCGTCGTGATCGTCGATGAGGGCGAGGCCTTCTTCGCCGACTTCGGACTGGAAGATCTTCCATGCCTTCTTGGCCACCAGCTCGGGATCGAGCTTCGGGCGTGCCGCGGCGTGGATGGTGGATGAGGCTGGGGCCGTTTCCGGGGCGTGGGACGGGGCGTCTGCTGGCGGCGACACGGCGTGGGGATGCTGGTGCGACTGCTGCGGTTGTCGCTCCCTTTCCCGGTCGCGTTCGCGGTCCCGATCCGGGCCCTGTCTTTCCTGACGTTCCGGCCGGTCCTGCCTGTCGCGGTCCTGGCCTGGGCCTCCCGGGCCCTGTCCTTCGCCGTGCTTCTTCTTCTTGCGGCGGCGGCGCTTCTTGGGATTGCCCGGAAGCTCGCCACCGGCGGTTTCGACGACGAAAGGAATCACGTCCTGGCCGGACTCGCGGTCGCGCAGCGGGGCTTCCTCGTGGCGCTCGGCCCGCTCAGGGCGTTCGGTGCGCTCGACGCGGGCGGCCGGCTCGGATTCGCGGACCGGAGCGGGCGCTTCGGCGGGAGCAGCATCAGCCGCGGACCCGGCAGCGTCAGCCGCCTTCGGTTTCGCGGACTTGCGAACGGCGGGCCGTTTGCGGGCAGTCTTGGTGGCCGGCTCTTTTTCGGCCGCAGGGGGCTCTTGGAACTCTTCGCTCATTTGGTCTGCGCCAAGAAGAGCGCACGATGGTGCGGCGTCGAGCGCAAAGCCCCATGGAACAAAGAAGACACGAAAAAGGGCGTCCGGCGGGCCTTGAAGCACCACCGGACGCCCTTGGAAAAGAGCGCGGGCCTAAACCGAGTTACCAGTTCTTGATATCGTCGAGGCTGTCCTTGTGCTTGGGATCCTTGTTGGTCTTGCCATCGGGACCCATCGACCACAAGTCGAAGTCAACATTGACCGCCTGCTCGCCGGTGCGGTAGCGGTAAGGATTTCCCCACGGGTCGACGATGCGGGCCTGATCGTCCTTGCCCTGGATCCAGGCTTGTCCGCCCTTGGTATTGTTGACCGGATCGAGCGCGCCGAGGTAGATCTTGCCACCGTTGTCGCGAGCTTCGTAGCCGTCCCAGTAGAGGTACTTGTAGACGACCTCGTCGCCCTTTTCACCGTTGGCATCGGTGCTTTCGGGGAAGGAGCGGTTATCGGCGTGGTAGTCCTGCAGGGCATTGGCGAGGAGGTCCACCTGGACCTTGGCCTTGGTGCGGGCGTTCTTCTGGTTGATGAAGTTGAACGCGCTGAGCGTGAGACCTGCGAGGACGACGATGATGGCGACGACCACAACGAGCTCCATCAAGCTGAAGCCCGCCTGATGGCGGCGGCGAAGACCTTGGATTTTCATGGGTGTTTTTGATGGTTGGCGAAAGGCGGGCGGACGACGGGGTCCGCCCGGCATCCGGCTCACATGTTGCCCATTTCGGAGATGATCTTGATCAGCGGCAGGAACAGCGCGAACACCACGGCGCCCACGACAAGTGCCAGCACGACGATCATGATCGGCTCAAGGATAGAGGTAAGCGCGGTGACGGCATTGTCCACTTCGTCGTCATAGACGTCCGCGACCTTCAGAAGCATTTCCGGGAGCTGGCCGGTTTCTTCACCCACGTCGACCATGGAGATGACCATGTTCGGGAAGACGCCATTGGTGGCCTGGAGCGGGGTCACGATGGATTCCCCTTCCTTGACGGCCTCGTGGACCTTCTCGATCGCGTCGGACACGACGACGTTACCGGCGGTGTCACGGGTGATATTGAGGGCCTGGAGGATCGGCACACCGGAGGTGACCAAGGTGCCGAGCGTGCGGGCGAAGCGGGCGATGGCGGACTTGCGCTGGATGTCACCGAAGATCGGTGCCTTGAGCTTCAAGGAATCGATGGCGCGGCGGCCCTTCTTGGTTTTGCCCCACATGTTGAAGCCCGCGAAGATGGCACCGGCCGCGACGAAGACCCAGACCACGTTCGGCACCGGCGGCACCAGGGTGGCATTCAGGAAGAACTTCGAGGTGCCGAAGACGACCTGCGAGATCATCGGCAGTTCGGCGTCCTTGCCGAGCTCGGCGAACATCGCTTCGAACTTCGGAACGATGAAGAGCATCAGGAAGACGAGGATGGCGACCGCGATGAACATGACGATCACCGGGTAGACCATGGCCGAGACGATCTTGTTCTTCAGCTTGTGGGCCTTTTCCTGGTATTCGGCGAGACGGACGAGGACGACTTCGAGCACACCACCGAGCTCACCGGCCTTGACCATGTTCACGTACAGCTTGTTGAAGATCTTCGGGTGCTGGGCGAGAGACTCGGAGAAGGTGGAGCCGGATTGCACGGAATCCGCGAGCGCGCTGATGGTGCCGCGGAGGACGGGATTCGGCTCCTGCTTGGCAAGCACGGTGAGACCGCGGAGCAAGGGCAGGCCGGAGTCAATCAGCGTGGCGAGCTGGCGGGTGAAGATCATGAGGATCTTCGGCTTGATGCGGCCACCGACCGAGGACTTGTCCTTTTTCTTGGCGGCTGCGGCCTTGGCACCCTTCTTGGCACCCTTCTTCGCAGCAAGCTTGCCCTTGCCGGCCTCGACGACCTGAAGCGGGTAGTAACCCTGCGAGCGAAGCTGCTGGATGGCATCGGCTTCGCTGGTGGATTCGATCGTGCCGGACATCTGCTCGCCTTTGGCATCGGCGGCGGTGAATTGGAACTGAGGCATGGGGTTGTTTTTAGATCGAGTGAAACAAGTGTGAGCGCGTCTGCGGGTGCTGGCGACTCAAATTTCGAGGTGAAAAAGGGGTATCAGGTGTATTTCAGGACCTCTTCAATGGTCGTGTGGCCCAAGTAGATGTTCCGGAGGCCGTCCTCACGGAGGGTATGCATCCCCAATTCCATGGCCTTTTGCTTGAGCACGACGGTCGGGGCGCGGTCGGTGATGAGCTCGCGGAGCGGGTCGGTGATATCGAGCAGCTCATAGAGGCCTTTCCGGCCCTTGTAGCCGCTCTTGCCGCAGACATCGCAGCCGCGGCCGGTGAAGAAGTCCTTGTCGCCGAGCTCGTGCACCGCAACGCCGAGCTGCATGAGGATGCTTTCGTTCGGCTCGTAGGAAGCCTTGCAGCTCTTACAGATGGTACGGACGAGACGCTGGGCGAGCACGCCCTCCAGCGAGGCGGCCACGAGGAAGGGCTCGCAACCCATGTCCACGAGACGGGTGACGGCGCCGGGCGCGTCATTCGTGTGGAGGGTGGAGAGCACCAAGTGACCCGTGAGCGAGGCCTGGATGGCGATCTGGGCGGTATCCATGTCACGCATCTCCCCCACCATGATCCGGTCGGGATCCTGACGAAGGAAGGCGCGGAGCACCCGCGGGAAGGTCAGGCCGATCGACTCGTGGACGGGGATCTGGATGATGCCGTCGATGTCGTATTCGACCGGGTCCTCGGCGGTGAGGAGCTTGGAATCGATGGTATTGATCCGGGCCAGTGCGGCGTAGAGCGTGGTGGTCTTACCGGCACCGGTGGGACCGGTGACGATGAAGATGCCGTTCGGCTTCTCGATGGTGTCGCAGATGTATTCGTAGATGGCCTCCGGCAGGTGGAGGTTCTCCAGCGAGAGATTGACCGAGGAGCGGTCGAGAACGCGGAGAACGATCGACTCGCCGTATTGGGTAGGGAGCGTCGAAACGCGCATGTCCACCTGACGGTCGCCGACCTGCTTCACGATGCGGCCGTCCTGCGGGACGCGGCGCTCGGCGATGTTCATATTGGACATCACCTTGATACGCGAGGTGATCGCGACGGCGAGGTGCACCGGCGGCGGGGCCATTTCGTAGAGCGAGCCGTCCACCCGGTAGCGGATCTTGAAGTCCTTTTCGAAGGGCTCGAAGTGGATGTCCGAGGCGCGCTCCTTGATGGCCTGGAAGAGCACGAGGTCGACGTAACGGATGATCGGCGCGGAATTCGCCTCGGCCTCCATTTCGGCGGCCGTCATGTTCGTATTGATGCCGTGCTCGAGCTGCATCAGGATGTCATCCATCGCCTTGCCTTCGCCGCCGTAGCACTCGTTGATCTTGGCTTCGACGACGTAGTCGGGAGCGATGGCGAGCACGACCTCGCGGCCGAGGGCGAAGCGGAGGTCCTCGATGGTCTGAGGATTCATCGGGTCCACCAGCGCGACGTGGAGACCCTCATTGTCGAGATTCACGGGCAGCGCGCCGTGGAGACGGGCCATGCCAGCGGGAAGCAGCGCGAGAAGCTGCTCCGGCGGAGTCCACTCGCGGATATCGACGAGTTGTGCGCCGAGCTCGGACGCGACCACCGGCCAGACATCGTCGCGGTGGTTGATGACCTGGAAGTCGGCGAGGATCTCAGCGGCCTCCTTGCCGCTGTTTTCGACTTCGTGGAGAATGTCCTGGCCGAGCGAGCGGTCGATGAGTCCGCGGCTGATGAAAAGTTCAACGATCTGGTTGTTGTCCATGGATCGGGTTTTAGAAAATTGAAAATCTGGGATTTATAACGTGGATCCTTGGATCATTCGAAGTCCGACATGGTGACGTGGATGACCTCGTCCGGGGAGGTCAGGCCGGCGAGCACCTTGCGGATACCATCGTCCCGCAGCGTGCGCATGCCGAGCTCGCGGGCGCGGCGGCGGAGCTGGCTGGAGGTCAGGTTTTCGTTGATCATGTGACGGACCTCGTCATCGATCTGGAAGGTCTCGAAGATGCCGATACGGCCGCGGAAGCCATTGCGGCGGCACTTGTCGCAGCCGACGGGTCCCATGACCTGGGAGATATCGCCGCGAGACGGATCGAAGCGCAGCGAGCGGGCCTCCTTGTCGGTGAGCACGTGCGGGGCCTTGCAAACCGGGCAGAGCTTGCGGACCAGACGCTGGGCGAGCACGGCGCGGACGGCGGAGGCGATGAGGAAGCGCTTGATGCCGATGTCCGCGAGACGGGCGACGGCCGAGGGCGCGTCATTCGTGTGCAGGGTGGAAAGCACCAAGTGACCGGTGAGCGCGGCATTGATGGCGATGTTCGCCGTTTCCGCGTCACGAATTTCCCCGATCATGATGATGTTCGGCGCCTGGCGGAGCATCGCGCGGAGGGCCGCGGCGAAGGTCATGCCAATGTCGGTCTTCACCATGACCTGGTTGATGCCGGGGAGCTCATACTCGACCGGGTCTTCCACGGTGATGATCTTCTTGTCCGGCTTGTTGATGACGTTCAAGCAGGCGTAGAGCGTCGTGGTCTTACCGGAACCGGTGGGGCCGGTGACGAGGATGATGCCGTCCGGCAGGCCGATCAGGTTTTCGAAGGTCGCCTGGTCATCCGAGAAGAAGCCGAGTTCCGGCAAGCCGAGCACGAGGGCCGACTTGTCGAGAATACGCATGACGATCGATTCGCCGTGGTTCGACGGGACGGAGGAAACACGAAGGTCGATTTCCTTTTCCGCGGTCTTCACCTGGACACGACCGTCTTGCGGGAGGCGCTTTTCGGCGATCGACATCGTGCCGCTCATGACCTTGAGACGGGCGATGATGGCCGGAAGAAGCTTCTTCGGGTGGTTGTCCACCTCGATGAGCTTGCCGTCGACGCGGTAGCGGATGCGGACGGAGGTTTCGAGCGGCTCGATGTGAATGTCCGAGGCGCGCATTTTCATCGCCTCCACCAGCAGGTTCTGGACGAGGCGGATGATGGGCGCATCGCTATCCGAGGATTCGACGTCGTGGCCGCCAGCGGTGGTCATCGAGCCGCTATCGGACAGGCCGTAGAACTGGCGGAGGAAAGAATCGATCGCGTTGACCGGTGCGACGACGAAGTTGATTTCACGGCCGACCACGTGGGGCAGGCTGTCCATGGTCTCGAACTCGAACGGATCGCCGACCGCGACGGTCAGGAAGACGCCGTCGTCGGCGACCGGGATGACCTTGTAGCGACGCGCGATCTCGTCCGGGATGGCACTTGCCACGTCTGGAGCGATCGCCATCTGCATGAGATCGATGCCCTCAAGACCCGCATTCTGGGCCAAGACGGCGCAGATGGTGTTTTCCGAGAGGTCGGTGTCGCTAAGCAGTCGCTCGATCACGGAACCGCCTTTGGTGCGGGCCTGGTTGAGCACGTCGGGATCGACCGCGCCGGCTTCCACCAGCAGGTCGGCCAAGTAATCTTCGTTGGAGAACACGGGTTTTCGGGCCTTTTGGAAATCGAATGAAAGAAAATCGGGGCGTGTCGCACGACCCGGCGCTCACACACTGGTCAAGCAGCTCCCGCTTTGTCAACCTGCCGCCAGAACATCTCTGGAACAATCCGCCGGGGGTAGGCACGGCGTATTGACGATGCGGTGGCGAAGGGTGCGGAAGCTTGGAATTTCAGGCCATGGGAGCCCCGCAGCGGCGGCAGAAACGGGCGTCCGGGAGGTGGCCGTGGACCCCGCAGGAGGGGCAGGCGTCCGAGGTATCGTCGCCGTCCAGTTTGGAGAGCTCGGAGGTCAGGATGCCGGTGGGGACCGCGATCACGGCGTAGCCGGTGAGGGCCAGCACCGAAGTCAGAAGGCGGCCGAGCGTGGTGACCGGGGTGATGTCGCCGAAGCCCAGGGTGGTGATCGTCACCACCGCCCAGTAGACGCCGGTCGGGATGCTGGTGAAGCCGCCCTCCGGCCCCTCGATGAGATACATGAGGGTCCCGGAGACGACCGAGATCGCGAGCATGAACGCGAAGAAGACGGTGATTTTCGCCCTGGCCCCGTAGAGCGCCCGGACCAGCAGCTCGGCTCCATTCACGTGCCGGGCCATTTTGAAGACGCGGAACATCCTCATCATCCGGAGGACCCGGATCACCAGCAGGGCCTGGAGGCCGGGGAAGACGCCTATCAGGTAGGTCGGCAGGATCGAAAGGACATCGATGATGCCGTAGAAGCTGCGGGCGTAGCAGAGGGGGCGGTGGACCACGCAGAGCCGCGTGAGGTACTCGAGGGTGAAGAGGATGGTGAAGACCCACTCGATGACCAGCAGCGGCTGGCCGTAGTCGCGTTTGATGGAGGGAACGCTTTCCAACATCACGCACACGATGCTGAGGCCGATGAGCCAGAGGAGAGTGACGTCGAAACGCCGGCCGGCGGGCGTTTCGGATTCGAAGATAATCTCCCGCCAATGCTCGCGGCGGGCGGAACGCGGGGATTCGGGCATATCCTGACTGGAGATGAAGAAATGACGCTCGGAAAGAGCTTTCGTTGACCGCGTGCGGATGGAGCGCCATGAATCATGCGCTGCTTTGCTTTGATGAGTGCCGACGATGGAGATATCCCGCCCCCACCGGAGAAGAAGAAGCGTCGCCGCGGGCGCAAGCGGCTGGTGGCGCTGGTTCTTTTCGTGCTGCTGCTGGTGTGGCTGAACGGCCCCGGCTGGCGCTGGATCGGCGAGGTGGTGGCTCAGAAGGCACTGGAAGGCAGCGGTCTAACGGCGGACTTCCAACTCAAGGGGACGCTGCTCGGCGGGATCAAGGTGGAGAAGCTGGCGGTGAAGGGCGGGCCGATCAAGAAGCTGGAGATCGGCTCGGTGGACCCGCGCTATCAGCTGCGGAAGATCGTGCGGGGTGACCTGGACGGCCTGATGGTGGACAAGCTGGACCTGGTGATCGACCTGGCGGCCGATCCCCTGCCCTCGCGCGGCAAGCCGAAGGAAGAGAAGCCGGCGGATCTTTCCACGACGCTGAAAAAGGTGCGCTCGATCCTGATGCCGCTGGATCTGGGCGCGGCGGGGCTGCGCATCCAGGTGGTGCGAGGCGAGGAGAACGTGGCGGTGCTGGAATCCAGCGACTTTTCCCACGCGCCGGGGAGCGAGGACTTCGTGCTGAAGTTCGGCGAGATCTCGATCGGGTCCGGGTATGCCTTCGCGGCGCAGGCATCGACGATCCAGTGGGGGGAAGAGCGGCTGTCGCTGGATCGGTTCGACGTCACTTCCGGGCTGGGCATCCGTGATGTCCGCGTGGACGTGCCGGCTGGCGGCAAGCTCGCCGCCTCGGCCGTTGTGCAGGTGGAAGGCTCGCGGGTGCTGCTCGCCAGCGACCGCTCCACGGCGACGGTGAAGCTGGAAGGCGATCCGCTGGTGGTGCAGGAGGCGGTGAAGAATTTCGCGCTGGAGATTCCGGCCGGGGCCACGGTGCGGCGGCTGGAAATCGCGGCCCAAGGGCTGGACCTGAAGCCGGACCAGTGGAATGCCACGGCGAATGTCGAGGTCGGCGGTCTTCAATATGAAGACTGGAAGGCGGAGACGCTGGTGCTGGATGCCACGAAGACGGGCAGCGACGGGACGGTGAATTGGTCGCTCGCGGCGCTGAACTCGAATCTAACAGGCAATGCTGCGCTCCGGTGGCGCGACCTAGCGGCGGGACAGTGGGCGGACTTCCAGGCCACGGCGAAGGTGAGCCTGCCGCAGGTGACGCCGCTGTTTGGGGTGCTGAAGGAGAAGTATTCCGTCGCTCCGAAGGAGGCGCCTCCCCTGCCCGGGTCGTCGCTGAATGTGGATGCGATCATTGATTCCGCGGCGAGCGGTCTTCGTTCCGTGGATGCGAAGGTGCTGCTTTCCGCCGAGAACAATGCCGCCGCGTCGCTTGCGATCGATGCGAAGTGGACGCCGCCGGATGGCAAGATCGCGGGGACGCTGGGCAGCGAGGGGCATCGCGCGACGTATGCGCTCGATCTAACGGGGAAGCACTATGAGGGGACCGCGGTGCTGGAGGGCTTCCGGCCGGAACGGATCGCGGCGTGGGCTGCGACGTTTGGCGTGACCTTGCCGACCGGCATGAATGCGAGCGGGACCTGGCAGGGCGGTGGTGATTTCGCCGCGCAGCCGCATCGTGGGGCGTTTGACATCACGTCCTTCGAGTGGGTGCGGAAGGACACGCCGCCGCTGATCGTGCGGACGAAAGGCAACTACGATTGGCCGCAGGCAGTGGTGCTGGATGACTTAACCGCCATCACCGAAGGGCAGACGATCCATGCGAGCGCCAGCTTCGCCAATCAGGTGCTGAAGATCCCGCGCATCGAGTGGAAGGAGGGAGAGAATCGCCTGGTGAGCGGGCAGGCGGAGATCCCGGTGCCGAAGGAGATGAAGGGGGCCGGAGATTTCCTGAAGCAGCAGGTGCCACTGAATGTGTTCCTTGAATCCGAGTGGATCGATCACACCCGGCTACAGCCATGGCTGCCGGAAAAGAAGTCGCCGCTTGCCAGCGGGAGTGGTCGTGTCCGGCTCGTAGTCACCGGCACGCCTGCCGCGCCGAAGGTGAATCTGGATCTCGACCTGAAGGGGGTGAGCGTGCCGAATCAGCCGAATGTGCCGGTCACCGATGCCAGCCTCGCGCTGAATGGGGCCGATGGGGCGCTGACGCTCAACGGGCAGATCAAGCCGGCCGGCTACCAGCCCGTGGTCCTAACAGGAAAGACCGCCTTCAAGCCGGGCGAGTGGGCGGAGAAGCCGGATTCGGTGCTCAATGAAAAGCTTGAAGCGCGGGCCAACATCCCGCGACTCGACCTCGCGACCTTCGCGAAGTTCGTGCCAAATGCCGAGAAGCTCGGCGGTGTGGTCGAGGGACATGTCACGGCGTCGGGAACGATTGGCAAGCCGGACCTGGGCGGCGAACTCAGTCTCTCGAAGGGTGCGTTTACGATGAAGGATTCCCCCGCCCCGCCGGTGACCAATGCCAACCTGCTGATCCGAATGCAGGGCAAGGAGGTGCGGCTGCAAACGCTCTCGCTGGAAACCGCCGGGGGCACTCTAACAGGGAGTGGCAACGTGGGGCTGGCCGATGCGAAGAAGCCGACCTTCGATCTTTCGCTGAAGGGCACGGCGCTGCCCT
The DNA here is from genome assembly GCF_038066715.1 of Luteolibacter sp. Y139. Lineage (NCBI taxonomy): Bacteria > Pseudomonadati > Verrucomicrobiota > Verrucomicrobiia > Verrucomicrobiales > Verrucomicrobiaceae > Neoluteolibacter > Neoluteolibacter soli. The sequence goes on from NZ_JBBUKT010000014.1 coordinate 170,737, forward strand.
TGAAGCGAGACGAGTCGATGATCGTGCGTGCCAATGCGAATCTCGCGCTGCGCGGCAATCTGGAACAGGCGGGCATTTCCGGGACGGTCGATATTGTGGACAGCCTGTTTTACAAGGACGTGGAGCTGTTGCCGGTGAGGGTCCCTTTCACGGCACCATCGCGGCCCAGCTTGCCATCCATCGATACGGAAAAGAAAGCGGAAGGGCTGCCTGCTCCCTTTGCCAATTGGACGCTTGATGTGGTGGTTCGCACGGGGGATCCGTTTTTGATCCGCGGCAACCTCGCCAAGGGCCAGGCAACGGCCAATATCCGCTTCGGTGGCACGCTGGCCAACGTCCAACCGGAAGGAAACGCGATCCTCAGCAACGTGGAGGCCAAGCTGCCCTTCAGCACGCTGAGGGTGGACAATGGCGCGGCGACTTTCACGCCTGCGGGAGGGCTCAGTCCCGAGCTGAATATCCGGGGCACTTCCACCATCGGCCGCTATGAGGTGAACGTCTTTTTCTACGGGCCCGCCAATGCACCGAAGACCGCGCTCACCTCCGATCCGCCGCTGCCGGAAAGCGAGATCATGACACTGCTCGCCACGGGCACCACGTCGGACGGTCTTGAAGACGGTCAGGCGGCTGGCATGAAGGCGGCACAGCTACTGGTCGAAGAGTGGCGGAAGGGCCGGCTGCCCTTCGCGGAGCAAGTCGCGAAGGTGCTGGAAGTCATCAACCGCGTGGATGTCCGCATCGGCGAGGACGATCCGCTCACGGGCAAGCGCCTCAACTCCGCCACCATGGAGGTGACCGACAAGATTTTCGTCAGCGGTTCCGTGGACAAGCAAAGCAACACCCGCGTCCTCGGCGCCTTCGTTCTCCGGTTTAAATGAAGCACGACACAAGACTCCAAGACTACAGACAGAAGACTGGAGGGCTGCGGTCCTTCTTGCTTCCGGCCTTGTGTCTGTCGTCTTCATGCCTGGTGTCCCTTGGCGCGGACATCCGCATCGAGGGGCTTGGCTCGATGAGCCAGAGCGAGGCGCTGGATTTGCTGGGGGATCGACTGGAACTCATCAAGGCCAAGCCGCCGTCGACGGCGCGGGCGGCGGATGCGGCATTCCTGTTAGAGAACCTGATGAAGCGGCAAGGCTTCCAGAGCCCTTCGGTGACGCCGATGATTTCCGGCAATGCGATCCGGCTGGTGGTGAATGAAGGGCCGCGGGTCAAGATCGGCTCGGTGGCGGTTCCCGGCTTCGAGAAGAAGGAGCAGGAGCGGCTGTCGAAGCTCTTCAAGCTGCCCGGGCAGGAACGCGTACTGAGGCCCGGGCAGGATCCGCCTTTCCGCGAGCCCGACGTGGCGGAGGGACTGTCGCTGTTAGAGGCGGACTTCCATTCGCGTGGCTATTGGGAGGCGAAGGCGACGGTTGAAAAGCGTGGCGAGACCGGCGGCGAGATCGCCTTCATCATCAAGATCGATCCCGGCAAGCTGCATCATCTGGGAGCGCCCATTTTCGAGGGAGCGCCTCCGGAATTGCTGCAGCGCCTGCAAGCCACGGCGGCCCCGCACCTCGGGCAGGTGGCGAATACCGACCTGATCACCAAACTGCGCAGCGAGGTCGAAAGCATCTTCCGCTCCACGGGCTACCCGCTGGAGACGTTCACGATGACCCAAGTCCTCGCCGATGGCACGCTCACGCCGAGGTTCACCATCAAGTTCGGCGTCCGCCAGCGCCTGAGCGAGGTGATCGTGGCTGGCACCGAGAAGACGAAGAAGGAACGCATCTCGCGACGCTTCGAGGATCTGCGTGGCGAGTGGTTCGATGCGGAGGAATTCGACAAGAGGCTGAAGAAGGTCCTGGCCACCGGCGCGTTTTCATCGGTGCGGGTCGAGAACTCGACCGACCCGAGCGGGATGTTGGATGCCACCCTGCATGTGGTGGAAGGCAAGGCGCGGGGTGCATCGACCTATGGCGGCTTTGGCAGCTACGAAGGTGCGATCCTCGGCTTGAAATACCATGACCGGAACTTCATGGGGAACCTGTGGAATTTCAGCACCGGTCTCGAATACAGCTCGCGCGGCCTGCTGGGGGACATCCGGCTTTCCGATCCGTGGCTCTTCGGCACGGATACCTATCTCGGGCTGCGGCTGTTCTCGGTGACCCGCGCGCTGGAAGGCTACGACAAGTTCGAGAGCGGTGCGTCCGCGGAGTTTTCCCGGAACTTCGGCGATCATCTGGATGCGAGCGTCATCTTCGGTTCCTCGATCGTGAATACCGATAGCAATGACATCCCGGCGAACCAGCTGGGTGAGACCGTTTACGGCCATCACTACCTGCGAGCCGAGCTTGCCTATGACCGTCGAGACGATCCGGTCACGCCGAGCCGCGGCTATCACCTGGATGCTGGTTTCCAAGCGGGCCTGATCGCGGGGGATATTTCCTCCAATTACACGCGACTCGATCTTTCCGGCGCGGGCTACATTCCCGTCGGCAAGAAGGGACAGGTGAATCTGGGTCTTCGCACGAGCATCCTTTCGCCTTCCTCAGGGATCAGCGAGTTCCCGATCGACCTCCGGCTCTTCACCGGTGGTTCGGATACGGTGCGGTCTTTCCGCTACAACGAGATGGGGCCGCGTTCGGTGACCAATGACCCGCTCGGTGGCGAGGCCTTCTGGGTGGCGAATGCCGAGTATGTCCACTCGCTGTTCGGCCCGGTGAAGGGTGTCGGTTTCATCGATGCCGGGAGCATGTCGGCGCTCAATGAAGGCTTGAACTTCGATTCGGCGGAGCTCGCGGCGGGTCTGGGGATTCGCATCGATCTGCCGGTGGGGCCGATCCGCCTCGAATACGGCCGCAATATGACCAAGGACGAGAACGAGCCGTCGGGCACGTGGCATTTCGCGATCGGCACGGCATTCTAACAGACGCCGGCACGGGCGGTCACTTCTCCAGCTTCGGCGAGTGATTTCGCCGCCATGCGAAGTAGGCGTCGAAGGTGGGCATGCGGCTTTCGTAAGGCATCGCGCGTGCGCCGGGGCTGGCGTCGAAGATCATGCCCTGGGGTGATTGCTTGGAGAAGGCGGGCCACTTGGGGAGGTTGGCGCCATTGGGGTTGCCGGTCTTTGCGAAGTTGACCCAGTAGTTCATCATCAATTCGGAGAGCGCCTTGTCCGCGGGGCTTGAGCCTTTGCTGAACAAGCCACCTGGTGAGAGGTTTCCGAAGACGTAGCCGATCTCTGCGGCGTGGCTGGCGCCGGTGGTGTTTCCCGGTGGGCGGTGGTCGAAGTAGTAGAGGTAGGCGGGGTTCTTGCCATTGGCGCTCTGCATGCCAGCCCAGGTCCATGCGTGCCAGGTGAAGGCGAGATCTGTTAGAACGGCTCTACCTGCCAAGGTCGCCTCATCGATCGTGGTGTGAGGATAGAGGGCGAGGATCCGAGAATCGTAGTCTCCGAGGCCTGCGGCGGCCTGTGACTTGACCTTTTCGGGGGTTAGTTTTCCCCAGACGAACATGGCGGCTTCGTCGGAGTTGCTGCCGACTAGCAGCGGGGTGTCGTTGAATTGCTTCTGAGTGTAGAGCTCGTAGATGTCCCTGGGGAGGATCTGGCCATCGAAGACGGCGGAGCCGGTGGTATCGGGCGAGGCGGCGTCGATGATTTCCTTTGCGGGGAGTTCGCGTGCCTTGGCGATGGTGGTGACTTTCAGCTTAGACAGGAGCTTCTGGCCCTCTGCCTCGGCGCGCGGGAGAGTGAGATGGAGCGGGCCGAACTCGGTGCCGGTCTTGGGCGAGGCGAAGCTGCCGCCGCTTTCGGCGATGGCGCGGTGGAAGAGGCCTTTGGCGCGTGGTGAGGCGCCGAGGATGTTCACCGCGTAGGCGCCAGCGGACTCGCCGAAGATGGTGACGTTGGCGGGGTTGCCGCCGAAGCTGGTGATATTGTCGCGCACCCATTCGAGGGCGGCGATTTGATCACGGATGCCGTAGTTGCCGGACGATCCCCCGCCTTCTTGCGTGAGCGCGGGGTGCGCCATGAAGCCGAGGGGGCCGAGGCGGTAGTTGATGGTGACGATGACGACGCCTTTCGAGGCGAGGTGGGTGCCGTCGTAGAGCGGTTGGGAGCCGGAGCCGCTGGTGAAGGCGCCGCCGTGGATCCAAACCATGACGGGGAGGTCCTTGGCATTCGATGGAGCCCAGACGTTGAGGTAGAGGCAGTCTTCATCGAGGCCGCCGGCGACACTCATGGCGAGGGCGGCGACTTTGCCCTGCTCGGCGGAATGGCCGAAGGTCTTGGCGGGGCGGGTCCCCTGCCATGGCAGGACCGGTTGGGGGGATTTCCAGCGGAGGGGTCCGACTGGAGGGGCGGCGAAGGGGATGCCTTTGAAGCACTGGATGCCGTCCTTGGCGGAGATGCCTTCGATGGTGCCGCCGGTAACTTTCACCTGTGGGCCTTCGGCGCGGAGCTGGCCGACCAAGGCGGAACAGAGGAGCAGGATGGGCCAAAGGAATGGCTTGGTGCGGGCAGGCATGCGTATGGAGGTACGGGGATGGACCGGGGCAGGTTACCGCAGTTCCGGGATTTCGCGTGCGGAGCCGTTCGAAAGTGGCAGGAAATTAGTTAAGCTATGTTCGACAAATGCCCGCAAACCTGCTATGGAGCGGGGAATGTTCGTTCTTTCCTGTGAGCCAGCGACGTGCGCCATCCCGGAATGGCACAAGGAGCTGTTCCGGGGGCATGAGGAGGTCGTCACCTCCGGGGAAGGTTGGTCACCCGGGTCGCTGAATCTGGCGCAGACCTTTGCGACGAAATTGAGGGCGCTGCTGGCTCATGGCGACATCACCCGGTTGCTGGTGGATTTCTCCTGCCATCCCGACGATCCCGAGCGCTTCAGCCGTTTTTCGAAAACGCTCACCGAGGACCAGCGCCACAAGCTGGATGAGCGGCACCATCGTATGTTCCTCAACCTGCTGAAGCAGCGAACCATCGAGGAACAGCGCCGCAGTGGTGTGGCGCTTCACTTGACCTTCCGCACCGAGGATCGCGCCGGTATGCCGACGGTGGAATTCCTTCACTCCGGCGAGCGGGAGATCGAAAGCAAATTCGTGGAGCAGTGGCGGACGAAGCTCCAAGCGGCGCATCCGGAGATTTCCGTTGGCTCCCGAAATGATGGCAATCATGGGCTGTCGCGTTACCTGCGGGAGGAATTTCCCTCGGGCTTCGGTAGCGTGAGCGTGGTGGTGGCGCGCTCAAGTTTTCTCGATGGGACGCCGGTTCGCTGGGATCAGCTGAAGAAATTTTTGTTAGAGGCGTTGCCGCAGGCTTCTTGAGCGGACCGGTGGGACTGCGGATGCGGTCCGGCTTTCTTTCGAATGGGGCGGGCCGTTGGCCCTTCGTGTCTCTCCATTCTTCTCTCGGCCTAGGCTGGTATGGGCTGGGTCTTTGGCCCTCGGGATCCTCTTCGTAGAGCTCACCGGGCCGTAGGGCTCACCGGGCGGGATGAATCCCGCGCTCCCAGTTCAGCTGCCACCCGCAACAATGCCGCCACGCGTACAAAAAAGAGCCCGTCTCCTTCATTGCTGAAGAAGACGGGCAAATACCTGGCGGCGACCTACTCTCACAGGACCTGTCGTCCCAAT